>CAYJTD010000049.1:0-9023 GCA_964372525.1 uncultured Nitrosopumilales archaeon
TGCATATGGCAAAAAGTTGCGGCAAGGTTGGGGTTGTGATTTTTGTTCGTAAAACCACCAACTTTTGGCACTCCAACCCCAACCGCAAATTTTGAACCTAAAAACCCCAACCTTACAGGATCGCAACCCCAACCCCAACCATATACATAGAAAGTTTCGGAAATTAGGTTCAAAAGCTTCGATTAAAGTCTAAACCGAAACCAAATGGTAAATGGGAAACAACAATAACAAAAAGTCCTCGCTTCACATTCTCGCTCCAAAAGTCGAGAACCAGAACATGCAATTTATGATACTTTAGTTTAGTAATGTGAGTCTAGTAGAATTTCCTTCTGGTAGCTTTTTATACCATATGGTACCAAATTTATACATGGCTCAGAAGGGAAAAAACAAACAGATCGCTGTACGCGTAACTTCTAATGAATATGATCGGATAATGCAAATGGTAGATGCTGGAATGTATAGAAGTAACGCTGATTTTGCACGAGAATCTATAAGGGATAAGATAAGAACTCTTGAAGCAGTTAGCGTCAAAGATGTTTCTGTAAAGGAATCCAGGAAAATGATACTAGCATATCTAAAGAAGAATCCCGGTTCACATTTTGCTAGTGAAATAGCTGATGAGCTTGGAATAGATTACGGCTTGGCATTTAAAACTATAAATCAGTTGCTCGAATCTGGCAAGATAAAGAAAAGTAGGGTGCAATAGCATGGCAGTGTTAACAAATACAGGAGATGGTATTGTTGGTAAAAAGATCGTATACGTTGCGCGTAAGGTGACAGAGCCAAGATTGATAGCAAAAAGCGGAAGACATAGAGGCTTGCAGGGAATTTTACACGATGCAGAAGCGTACATAGATGTTGCAGTTGAGCTCTAAACCGTATCTTAATGCAACGGTAGAATGATCTGTTATTAATAATGGAGTAGAAATAAAAGGGATGGCTGGGATCAAATAACTAAGCTAATTTCTTGTTTAGATACTTCCTGAAAGTATAGTTGTGCCGCTATCACATGTTCCTTCTACTACGTCAACATACACACCAGGCAACTGTATTGATGGGTTCTGTATTGTAGCCTTGAGATGACCTGTGAATTTGCTCTTCTCTTCTGAGCCAGGTGTAGTTAATTCACCTATTGATTTTCCATCCAAGCATACTGTTACTGTACCAGATGGTTTTTCTTCAGCAACAACCTTGATGTTGGCTCTAAGCACTGGTTCCTCGTCTCCCGTTATTTTGAGCATTAATTTGGCAGAGCCAAAACTGTGAGAGTTCGTATCAGTGTTAGTGTTAGGTGAAGTCAATGCTATCTTTACCGTCGCAACTGCCATGCTTTTCTTACCTGCATGCTTTACTTGATTTTCATTTGCATGCGCTTTTCCATTCTTGTCTTTGTTTTCGTCCTTATCTCTGGCCTTATCCTTCTCCTTCATCTTCTCCTTATCCTTCTCTTTGTCCTTATCCTTCTCCTTCATCTTCTCCTTATGCTCGTCCTTACCGTTGTGTTCGCCGTTATCATTCACACTTTCATGCTCATCATCGTTATCATCATTATTATTACCTTCACTTTCTTTACTTTCATCATGCTCTTCCTCATCTTCTTCAGCGGTTACAATTGGAAAGGCTGCTACAAGGGAAAGTCCAAGAACTGCCATTAACGCTATTGCAAGCAACTGCATCTTCATATTCGCAAATTCAGTTTTCATTTATTGTTCTGTATGTAAAGTTTGCAATATTTTAACAGCAAAGCAATTCAGTTAAGAAACAAAGTTTTCATTAACCAAGTTGCTATAGCAAATTGGACAAAAAGATAGATAAGAAGGGGTAAAAGAAAGGAGAATAAGAGCAAGGGTAAGAAATGAGAGGAAGAGAAATAAATAAAATAACGAAGCAAAGGAGTGTATGAGATAATTGACATTCTGGCCTGCTCTTACATTGGGCGTTATAGTTGCATTGATAGCACTTGGCACAGTAGCAATTACCACTGCGTTGGAAGACGTTAAAACACGAACAATTGAACTTGAAGACAAACCATTAGTTATGCATATGCATGTAGCTCTTAGCATAATAATTAATGATGAACCAGTTATAATTCCAGGAAATGTTGGCATCGATCCTTCATTGTATAAGACACATGATCTAGATAGATATGGAATAAAGAATCCCAAGAAGATATATCCAGTGCATACACATGATACGTCTGGTGTTATACATATAGAATCAACAGAACTTCGCACATTCAACTTAAGCCAGTTCTTCGACGTATGGGGTCAGACGTTCAATGAAGAATGTATAATGGATAAATGCAATAATGAATTCAATAAAGTTGCAATGTTCGTTGATGGGGTACAAAGCTCTGAATTTGGTGAGCATGTCTTCAGGGATAATGAAAGGATAACAATAATTTATGGACAGGTAAAGGGACAGCATCCTCTTTGATCAGAAAATGTTATCAAATAGTACATTAATCATAGCATAGATGAAAACTGGCTATCAGCAATTGAGGCGTGTTTTAGGGAAGAATGGTAATGTATGGCGCACGGACACAGGTTACGTGTATGTGTATAGGGATGAACTGAGAAAGGTACGGATTACGACACAGTCTAGGTATAGAAATGTCATCATTGATATAGAAAAGAAGATGTACGCTAGGGTCAATACACCTCGTGGCAACGAATTTTTAGTGCCAGTAGGTTATCTGTGAGGTCGTAATGCACTTTAACTTTCTTTGATCATGATCTTTACAACGATAACATTGCTACTACACGCTTAATTTTTTTAATTATCCTGTAACAGGTTGAACCAAAAGCTATGCCATGCGAACCAGTATTCAGTCATCTTCCAGCAAAAGTCTGAATAAGACTCGATCGTCACTTTGCTAAATTGGGTATAGAACTTGAGCGGTTCTTCTGCACTCATCTTTATATTATATCTGACGCGAGATGTATTTGAAATTTATGGTGCTATTTACCATGAATTGTTTATCACAAGTATGAATTGATAATTTGTTCTCTAATCATAGTTGTTTTGATCCTGCTTTTGCTTGTTTGTTCTATAAGATGTAACTTTAACCACGTCATTCTTTTAACGAAACACAATATTAAGAAATAATATAAATACATAGTGAATAAGAAAAGAGAGAAAGAAGATGAAACAGGATCAAACACAGTGGGTTGTTGAGTTTACCATCAAGGAAGGCAAGCTTGATGCCTTTAAGAAACTCGCTGAAGAATTTGTTGCAAATGTTAAAAAGAGCGAGCCTGGAGCTAGGAGTTATCAATGGTATTTCAACGATGATGAAACAAAATGCATCGTAAGCGAATTGTATGAAGATTCTAAAGCAATACTTGCTCATTTGGAAGGAAGTACGGTAAGCACGCTCTTCCCCAAACTCCTTGAAACTGCTCAATTAACTAGGTTTGAAGTGTATGGTGATCCTAACGAAGAAGCTAAAAACATGCTGGCAAAGTTTGGAGCGCAAAACTATCGTTCCTTCACAGGTTTTACACGTTAATTTCAGTAAAACCTAGCGATCAAATTTGATGTGGAGAGGCAGTAAAATTGTCTGATCTACGCCTCCCCAGCATTCCGTACATTTCGTTTCGATAATACTGGGCCTTGGTAGCAGTAGTTATGTGTATGACGATATAAGGAAAACTCCCTTCAGGGGAGTTTTTTTATGGACAATCGATCCTCCCCTCTAGTGAGTAATGCTTTATAACAAAATCTGGAATTAATACAGTAAGGTGAGAAAATGTTAGTACATGTTAGGAAAGAAAGCAAGTTTACCCTAGTAGCAAATTCGCTTGCCGTAGGATTATTGATAACCGCATTGCTGATGTTACAGGGAATTATATAGTTAGTTTTGTATCTTGGGTCTCCTCGTTAACGAGGTAATTGCTCTTGCCTTCATCCAGCAATAATTCCAGTACCTTAGGCTCCATCTTGCCCCGTCTCCACGCAGCATAAGGCAGAGGCATATTCCCCTTCTCCCAACATTCGAGAATGTATGATCCCTCATACTCCTTTCGCAGCCGCCTCTCCTGCTTTAAGATGATTTTAACTAACCAAGATGATGAGCCAGATGACATAATCATTATATGGTAAAACTACTATTTATCTATGATTAATAATTAGTTGAGTAATACTAAATTTTCACTAGTTGGTTTTAGCAAACTAACTAGAAACAAGTTAAAATTCTGTTTGCATCAGATAGTACAGCTTGAATAGATACTGAGGTTACGAGTTGTTTATACCTGCTGGAGATACCTAATAGTAGATAAGGAAATATTTTCATTTCCTATATTGGAATAGCAATGCTTCATCTAATCAAGTAATTCTAGCAAGTAAAACTACAGTTCGTTATGGAAAATGCGTTCCATACTGTTTCGCCATAGTCCTTTAATCAAAATCCTCCTATAATATACACATGAGCAACATAACAGAAATGGCAAAGATGCCCGTAAAAAGCAAGCCATGCGTACATGAGACCCATGAGTTTTGTGTATACGGATGGTGCAAGTGCTACTGTCACATAGGTGATGGTACGGGTATAGAGTGAGTTGTGGTAATTTTTTATTATTTTATTTACAAACTAGAGTCTTGTCTAACCTGACAGTACAAACAGTACAGCAAGCAACCCCGACAGAAGAGCAACGTACAATCCTATCGATGCTTTAAAACCCATTTTATGATGATGTCTCTGCATAGACAGTACGAGCGATAGGGAGAGCAAATTAAATGTTGCTTCAACGCTTACGCATCTAATGTGCAGATAACAACGTTATCCTAAAACTGGTAATTTTTTGTTTCTATAACCTATTGACAATCAGTTATGTAATAATTTGGAACACTCCATCTGCAAAGATCAGAGCAGAAGCGCCGGGAGAGGGATTTGAACCCTCGCGGCCATTGCTGGCCATAGGCTCTCCACCCGTTCGTTTGATTCCAGGCTTAGGCTTTGAAATATCTACCTCCTCCCAGGCTAGAGCACCCCGGCTCATTCATTCACTTCTTCACTTACTCATTCTTTTATTCAATGTCTAGCGTTTTGCACATACAAATAAAGGTTGATCCTCCATTGCTTGGTTCGCATTAGAATTCTATTACATTATCAATTGCATTTTTAGGCAAAATTTTATGCCCACACCACCCATACACCATGTATAACATGCTGGAACACCCTTTCCTGCACGTTCCTATTGGTTTGAACCTTCAGCTCCTGCGGATTCCTTATGATGATATTATTTGCAAAGGGTTCGAGGACAGGTAAAAGAAAAATGAACAAGCAATACAAAAAGGCGTTACTTGCTGGCACGGCTATGTTGCTGCTCTTTGCTGCAACAATAACTGTAGGTCCGGCAATGGCACAGCAAAATGATGACGACTTTGATAAAAAAGAGAAGGTAAGACCACATAAGGAGAGACCAGACAAAGAAAGACCACATAAGGGGACATTTGCTGCTGGTATGGGTGTTGCAATAGAAGATAATGGCGATGCATATAGATCTCACATAAAACTTGCATTGGCCAAGTCAAATACAGATGCAGGTGCAGATGTTGGTGATACAGCAGCAGCAGCTGCAGACAGTGCATATGCAGTTAGAAAAGGTATGATTGTAATCAATGATGAAGGCAGCCCAGTAAGATATCCAGTAGTAGCAGATACATGGGCCATTGAATTCAACGAAGACGCATTCCATGCTGCAGGTGTTGTAGAAGATGCAGATGGCAACACATACGATGTGGCTGTAAGAGGTGAAGCCCTAGGCAAGACCAAGCATGGTATCATATACCAAGTGCATGGAGATTTTAGCGGAGCAGATGAAGAAGACTATAAGCTCCACTACTTTGTGGTTGTGAAGGAAAAGGCAAAAGCAGATAGACCAGATGTACAGGAAAACACAAGTGAGAACGAAAGCGCGTAAAACGGTACGCGCACCTCATCTATTTTTTTAATTAATAATTAAAAATTAATAATTAGACACCTCATGCTAATCTCATAGGTTACAATAGTATAGGCATTCTGAAAATAGATTCATGGATATTTATCTAGTATTAATAGCCCAAATAATAGAGGTATGCCAAAGCCAAAGCTAACGTCATTGGTACTTGCTGGTATCGCAATGGGATTAGGGTTGTTGCTAATCAACATGAACTATGTTACTGCAGCCCAGATGCACGTCACGCTCAAAGTGTACAATACAGAATTTGACACATCCAATTTAAGATCGATAGCAACTGCATATTCTTTCGAAAGCTCAAACAAGCTTAATGTCTTTGTTACACAGCATATGTTTGACAGGCTTCAAGAAATTTACGGTGTAACCGAATTCCCGTTTACATATCAACAGAAGGAGTTTACGGCCTCCTACAAGGTATGGGACGTAACCTTGTCTGCTAACATTCCCGCAGGTACTAAATTGGTGATAAAGTTAGTTCCCATTCCTGCCTAAGGTCTAATCTATTTTGACTTTGCGTATACATCTGCAACCATAAATCAAAAATACCTCCTTTTACAAGGAGCACATAGTGCAAACGGGGACGGCGTACAGTAATAGTAGTAGTAAAGCGAGCAGTTCCATCATTGAATTCTATGCCGATTGTTGCTGGAAGATGACTGAATACTGGTTTGCCTGGCATAGCTTTTGGTTTAACATGCTTCAGGACGCATCTAATAACAAGAAAGAATAAACTAAAATCTGC
This sequence comes from uncultured Nitrosopumilales archaeon, assembly GCA_964372525.1. Classification (GTDB taxonomy): domain Archaea; phylum Thermoproteota; class Nitrososphaeria; order Nitrososphaerales; family UBA213; genus CAYJTD01. The sequence continues at coordinate 6,703 of CAYJTD010000049.1, forward strand.
CCTTTTGATTATTTTTTATTGTATATATGTACAGGTCCTTGGTAAGCTACGTTTAGAAACATACTTACTGGGTATTTTATAAAAAAGCGAGATGTATCGTTGCGTATGAATCTGAAAATTATAAACTTGAAATCATTTCTATCAATTGGTCTTTTAACCATAGTTACAATAGGCATGTCAGCGATTGAAAGTGAAGCGGCAGTAGCTTATTTTGATAAATCTGATCAGATAATGTATGGACTTCTTGGTTCAGAATTCAATGATGTAGGTATCAAGATAGCACTTGTTGGCGCTCTATTTGCTGGTGGATTAATTGCTGCTGAAATGTTCCATAAGAGAAGAAAGGCAAAAAAGCATCTATAGATTGAGATAGCAACCAAACAACCAAGCATAAAACCAGTTAAGGTTCTATTGTGATATAATCTATAGATGGTTGTGCATAAACTATACTGCTGATACTATAACTGCAAAAGAGCTAAAACAGTAGGAACCCAATCTACTACCTCTTTACATCCCATTCTCTTTCCACTGTTGCTGTGGCAGGATAACCTTCTACGAATATCATCATGGCACGATGATTATGTGTGTAGCGAAACAAAATGGGTTTGCCTATCTTCCTTCCTATGCACCGGATCTTTGCACCAGCGATGTTATCCCCTACTTTACTTGTCAACTGGTTGCACCTCCTCTTCCTTCCATAGCTCTTCAAGAGCTCTATCTACCAGCTCAGGATCTAACCGTAAGGAAAGAGCAATGTCGCTACTCCACGTTCTTCCATTTTTTTCCAGATATTCTATAACCTCCTTCTTTGCCTGGTTTAAGCTGACGTCTCTTATCTGTACTACCTGCATACCTTTCACATCTTCCGCATAGTTCTTGATGGCTTCTCTGATGGATTCAGCCTTGCTATAGCCTAGCCTCTTCATTATTGTGTTCAATGCTTGGCCTGTTTCTTTATCTAGGTTTACGGGATAAATCTCTCTTTTTCCACGTTTCTGTTTATTCTTGCTGGCAGACAACAAATGTCATATGTATAAGTTGTATAAGAACCTATACATATGATAGATCTGCAATTGTTAGTTTTAAATTTTACTTTAAATTAAAATTATAGCACTCTTATCGATGACGTTTATGCTCAAAGTAATGACGTTTTAGATAATGAGCACCCAAATTGGCAGTTTCCCTAATATACCTTGCTTCTATGCCCCACAGTAGTTCAACAGTCTTTTGCCTTTGACAGAAAATCTTTCTTCATATCTGCAACCGATTTGTATACTTTGTATCTGCCAGATTTCAGATCATCCAAGCCTTCCTTTATATTAGTGCGTCATTACTATAGTAGGTATCTTTGAGAAGTATATTCTTCCGGGCGTGGTAAGACGATCTATCGTTTAAGATAGTATTGGCGTTAGGCTTGCATTCAGTCTAGTTAAGCAATTTCTAATATACTCTTTCTGCTAACCCGTCAAAATGCGAGTCGAAGCTCATTACTCTGGTTATACCGTGATTTTTTGCTAGCACAAGCGATGTGCAATCCGTGAAACTTAGAAATTTCTTTCCGAGCTTCAAAAAAGTCTTCCAAGATTCGTTGCATTCGTCAGGACTAACTGTGAGCTTTTCTATTCTTGGAGACTCTAGGATGAACTTCCCTGTGTTTACTGCGATCTGATGATTTCGCGTCCTTACTAGAGCGAGTGTAACTGCCTCGTCGATGATATAGTCAGATGTAAAGATACGCCCAAAGTCTCCCTTTAACACAGATTTGAAGAGTTCCTTAGCCCTGGTATAATTCACATCGTTCTTGTTTCTTGCTGCAACAAATACGCCAGTATCGATGAATATTGCCATACTTACTTATCATCGTCCGTAGAGATACTGATCCACCGTTTCTGAGGCATCGCTGACCCCCCAATCATCAGGTTTTTCAAGCATCTTCCATGCAGGGTCCTTCTCCAGTGGAGGAAGTGACTTGATCCTTTCAACAAATTCATCCTTCTTTTCCAAGGAATAGTCTATCATAAGACCTAGCGCTTCTTGAAGTGTGATCTTGATGCCCTCTTTCATAAGTAATGATGCAACAAATTTCTCTAATTTCATCTTCCTGTTATTATCAATCTTGATCGTACTCATTTGTATCAGAGTGTTATTTTACACTTTTATACTTTTACTTTTTTTTTACCCTTATAGCACCCTTATAGATGATGTTATAGTATCAGACAATGGTTCCGGCTCTACAATATCCTTCCATACGAAACCCTCTATCTCAAACCTGCCTTTCTCTTCTGGCACCCATGAATGTTCTACCTTGGCTGTTTCCTGTG
>CAYJTD010000049.1:9033-9589 GCA_964372525.1 uncultured Nitrosopumilales archaeon
CGATGTCGCGCACAATCTCGCCTTCAGCATTCTTTATCTGCACAATGAATACAAATTCCTGTTGCTCCTTCTGGTTGTTTGTGAGATTGGTTCGTTTGAGTATCTGTTCACCTATAGCAGCGCTTGCCTTTTCTGATCCATCTGTGTCAGCTATGGTTATGCGTGAAGCAGTGACCTTTTGTGATGGTTCTTCCTGTTCCTGTTCTTGGTTTTCTCCTGTTTCTGTATCTGTTTCTTCGTCGTCAGAACTTTCAATGACATTTATGCTCAAGGTTTTCTTTATTTCCATGTAGATCACGTTTATCGTATAATTACCTGCCACTGCAGCCGTTCCTTTCAACGGAAATTTATGTTCAAAGTTGCCATCGCTAGCAGGTAATAATTGGGCAAAAGTAACTGCAAAGTTTGCTGCGTTGAATACCTGCACTACGACATTCTTGTCGCTTACAGGTGAGACAGTACCTGTTATCGTTACAATATCGCCCAACAAGTATTCATCCTTGTCAGTTGATACGTTCAACGTTACTGTAGATGGTGTCGCTGTTGTTGGTGTTTG
>CAYJTD010000050.1:0-9508 GCA_964372525.1 uncultured Nitrosopumilales archaeon
TAGTAATAGGCCCAGCATTACGAATTTCGTTGGATTCTTCATTGATGATCAGCATATAGGACCTATTCTTAAAAGTTTCCATGAATTATACATCTGTTACACCCTTCTCGCTAATCTGATAGAATTCTGAGTGAGGTTCTAGTACTGGTTGTAGCAGCTTTGCCCTAAACAGGCCGTTATCTTTTGAAAGCTCTATTTTTGTATGTATGAAAGTAGAGATCGATCGGCCAAGGTATTCTCTTTGCATATCATTACTGAATCGTATATTGTTGGTTATCACTACAGCTATGTCATAGTTAACTGCTAATAATGCAAGTTCGTGCATCAGTCGCATGAATTGCATATGCTTTTCTGCAGAAAGTGATTGTTTATATTCGAAAGAAAATAGATCACTAACACTATCAACTATTACAAGTTTTAGATTCTGTATTTTTGGTATGTGTTTAATTGCAACCATCTGGTCGGTACTACTGTAGACTTTGCGTAAATAGATCTTGTCAAGTATTTTATTATCGAGCCCATAATACCTTGCTATACTAACAAGTCTCTCTGGTCTGAATGTATTGGTGGAATCTATGAAGAGAACGGAAGCATCCAAACCTTCCTTGTTTACTGGTTTGGTACAATTAACACATAGTTGGAAGCATAGCTGTGTTTTGCCCGAACCGCTTGCACCAAATATATCTGTGAGCATACCAACTCTTATTCCGCCATTTAGCATTTTGTCAAGAGCTGTAGAACCAGTGCTTATAACATTCAACGAGGAATTATAGGTTAACTATGATAAAATGTAATTGTTGCAAAATACTACATATATGAGGGAAGATTTTTATTCTAGACTCTGCTCCTACACTGCAAAAGTGATGTATTTGTCCCAGCAACAACCTAAGAGACCCCTAACGCTTCTTCAGCGAGCCATTAACAGGAAGGTAGCCGTACGACTGAAGAGCGAATACGAATACAGGGGGAAGATGAGTAACGTTGATTCTTATATGAATTTGATATTGATTGATGCCGAAGAATTTAATGGCTCCACTCATCTTGCAAATTACGGTAAAGTGGTGATTAGGGGTAACAACGTACTGTTCATAAGGCTAGAAAACGAGCTTTGAGCGGTATGTTTAAGATATTATTTGCAAAAATATGTGTGTGGGCGCTATGGGCAGGAAGTTATTCACATCAGAGTCTGTAACTGAAGGGCATCCGGACAAAGTCTGTGATCAAATTGCAGACGCATTACTCGATGAGTTTCTAAAGCAGGATCCAGAGTCCAGAGTTGCTGCTGAAGCACTCGCTACTACCGGGATGGTTGTTATAGTAGGTGAAGTTACAAGCAAGGGACAAGTAAATGTTGAAGACGTTGTGCGCAGAACGATAAAAGAAATAGGGTACGACAATTCTAACGATGGTTTTGATTATAACACTTGTAGGATACTTGTTTCTTTGCATGAACAGAGTCCAGATATCTCTATGGGTATAACACCTTCAGCAAACAAAGATCAGGGTGCAGGTGACCAAGGTCTCATGTTTGGGTATGCAACTAATGAAACTGCTGAGTTAATGCCTATGCCAATAAACTTGGCACATAAACTAACCATGCGATTGAGCGAGGTCAGAAAGAAGAAGGATCTGAGCTGGGTAAGACCCGATGGAAAATCACAAGTTACTATAGAATATGATAATGGTAAGCCTAGTAGAATCCAGGCTGTAGTTATGTCTACACAACATGCACCAGATGTAGATTATGAAACTATAAGAAAAGAGATTTTGGCAAAAGTTATCGAACCCGTGTGCGGTGATCTGTTAGACAAAGATACTAAATACCACATAAATCCTGCAGGCCGATTTGTTATAGGAGGACCAGCTGGTGATAGTGGGTTAACAGGAAGAAAACTAATTGCCGATACCTATGGTGGTGTAGGAAGTCACGGCGGTGGCTCTTTCTCTGGCAAGGATCCAAGCAAGGTTGACAGATCTGCGTCGTATATGGCAAGGTACGTAGCAAAGAACATTGTAGCTTCTTGGCTAGCATCCAAATGCGAAGTACAGGTTGCTTATGCTATAGGTATAGCAGAACCGATCTCATTGATGATCAATACATTTGGCACTGGCAAGATACCTGAAGAACGAATCGAAGACATAGTTAGGAAGAATTTTGATCTAAGACCTGCAGCTATCATCACAAATCTAGATTTGAAACGGCCCATTTATAGAAAAACATCTACATATGGTCATTTTGGTAGGAACGATCCTGATTTTACATGGGAAAGAACTGATAAAGCGGTGCTCTTAAAGCAAGCCGGTTAGTTAAACAGAATTCAAAACATCGAATTCATACTGCAAACCATATTTTCTTCTTAAGAATTTCAACATATATTGTGAGAAAGTCTATAAGCATTTGTACTCCTAATTGGTTTAGATGAGTGACGATCTAGAGAAACTAGCAGAATCGGAACAACAATTACCGCCAGAGATAGAAGAGAAAAGGAAGAAAGGCTTGTTGAGGACAGGTTATACAACAGGTACGTGTGCTACTGCTGCAACGAAAGCTGCATTACTTGCCATGATATCCAAAAGTCCTGTTAAAGAAGTGACTGTTACTTTGCCGAAAGGTAATACCACGAAGCTAAAGATAGAACACTGCAGTTTTAACGGTAGTAGAGCAGAGTGTGTGGTCATAAAAGATGCTGGCGACGATCCTGATGTTACTCATGGCGCAGAAATTGTTTCTACTGTTATATGGACAGATAACGTGGGTATTATAGAAATCGAAGGGGGAAAAGGTGTTGGGAAAGTAACAAAGCCAGGAATTGGTTTAGACATTGGTAAAGCTGCAATTAATCCCACACCGTTGAAGATGTTAACTAATACCGTCATGGAAGTTGCTGATAAACAGTTAACGAGCAGAGGTGTGAAAGTTATTATTTCTGTACCAAAGGGCGAGGAGTTAGCAAAGCTAACAGACAATCCTAGGTTGGGGATTATCGGTGGAATATCTATTCTTGGTACGAGTGGTATAGTGCTTCCATACTCAACTGGCTCATTCACTGCCAGCATAAGACAAAGCTTAGATGTTGCTAAAGCTATGGGTCAAGATACTGTGGTTTTAACTACTGGTGGACGTAGTGAAGATTTTTCAAAAGAATTAATGAAACTACCAGAACATTGCTATGTACAGATGGGTGATTTCGCTGCTTATTCGGTAAGGCAGGCTGTTATTAAAGGTATGAAAAAGGTTATCGTTGCGGGTTTTATAGGAAAATTATCAAAAATGGCCATGGGTGTAAAACAGACTCATGTAAAAGGGTCACATGTTGATATGGAGTTTTTGGCAGTTGTAGCCAAAGGCTGTGGTGCCACCGATAAATTAATCGAAGAGATAAAAAATGCAAATACAGCGAGGCATGTATCTGAAATTGTTATGAGTAGTAAATTAAGTGGGTATTTCGATTTATTATGTAAAAAAGTCTGCGACGTAATGGTTGATCATACGAAAGGTCAGGTACAGATTGAATGTGTGATGTTCGATTTTGATGGTAAGGTTATAGGCAGGTTCCCACAAAACTAATTTTATTTGAAAACAATATTAAATGCGAGCCTACTAGATGCATCATGCATATTGAACTTATACCAATAAAAACAGAAACAATGAAGGATAGGTTTGATTTATTCGAGACGATCGTTCAAACTATAGAACGCAGCAAAGGGCAAATACTTGATAATGATATAATCGTCATATCAAGCAAGTTCGTGGCTATGAGTCAAGGATCTGTAGTTGAATTGAACACAGTAAAACCTAGTGAAAGAGCATTAAAGACCGCTGCAAAATTTAACATGAATCCTAGACTTGTAGAGCTCGTTTTGCAGGAATCTGATTACATATTCAACGGCATTGAGGGTTTCATACTCGCTGTTAAAGACGGTGTTATGGCGCCAAATGCTGGAATTGACAAATCGAATATTCAGCAGGGTTTTGTAATACTGCACCCTAGGGATGCTTTCAATGTGGCACAAACACTACGAAAAAAATTTCTTGCAAACGCAGGTAAAAAAGTTGGCATAGTAATAACGGATAGCAGGTTAATGCCATTGCGAATTGGAACGGTTGGTGTTGCAATCGGAGTTGCTGGTTTTGAACCAGTTGAAGATTTGCGCGGAAGTAAAGACCTGTTCGGCAATATTCTAAAGGTAACGCTTAAAGCAACAGCTGACAGCATAGCAACAGCGGCAAATATGATTATGGGAGAGAGCGACGAATCTATCCCACTCGTAATTGTACGAAATTTTAATGTGAGAATGAGTGATGAGGTATTTAGCTGGAAAGATCTTGCCATACCATCCGATCAATGTATCTATGTTAGAGGATTGAGAGAATAACGAACCTTAGATCTATATTATTCCCTTAGTTATCATAAAAGATTGGCACAGCATTTTAATATAACTCGTAAAGTATGCTTGCTGTGAGCGATTATTCGTTATTGTATCCCAAGACCGTTGGCCTGATGAAGGGGTTGATTGACCTCATCAAACATGATGAGGTACATAAAGAGTCTTTAAATCTGGTTGTCAAGAAGAATACTGAAGATATCGTTCGTATTTTGATGTCTGAAGGATTTCATAGGCTTAAATTCTGTGAAAATAAAAAACCTATGCAGATAGGCAGTGGTTTTACAAAGATGCTAGACAGGACTTGGGAAATACATGTTCGGCTGATTGATATGAAGGAAGGCCTTGTGGCAATTCAAGGTGAGGTGGAGATCTCTAGGAGATATGTACAACATATAGTGAGCAGCCGTGCACCAGCAATATACGAAATTGCTAATATTCTTAAGAAATATGGTATAGATTACAGCATATGGAACAGTAAGATAAACGATTATGTATCGAGCATACTTGATAACCACCAAATAAAACTGAAAGGTGCGCGATTTCTGGTTCCATGGATACCTGCTTGCATAATGGGTCCTTCTATAGGTATGTGGTTTCTATTACGCTTCCTCTTACTTGGCTAGGCTAGAAAAAACTCTTAACTGCATTATACACCTTATTTTGTAATGAGCGAAGCTGAACAAAATATAATCCTGCGTTATTCAGGATTATCGTTAGGCGAGGTTGAAATATTATTCAACATGCTCAGAGACCCGTTTGAGGTTAATGAACAAAAGGAAGAATTGTCTGATGAGAAATATGTAAGCCTGCTAAACCTTTCCTTTCCCTTATCATATGACAAGAACTTCTTCAGAACTTTCGGGATGGATAAATGGGAACAGATCAAGGAAGTGCTGAATAACATGAAATGGCGTAGAGGAAAGAAGGGTGTTAAACTTGTATTACGGTTTGGCAAAAACCCAACAATCTCATTCACCATTAGTACAGATAATAATAGGATGTTTGGGAAAGCACTTGATACCATAGAATATCTTATGGATGTGATACTTTTCCAAATTGATGCGAAAAGATTACCTGCTGATGTCAGTGAGGTGCAGTATGAATTCGATGAAAATGAATACAAATGGTACCCAGGTAAGGCAATTGGTAACAAAGAGTATACCTTTGTCAGCGACGAATGGATCGTACGTTAACTTCTAATGCCTTTATACCGTATCTTCATAATAGTTAGCTGTATGGGAGTACATTCAAGTTTTTTTAAAAAGTATAGAGACTATATTCTATTCAACAAGAATCTGCTAATATCAGGTACATGCGCATTCTTTACTGGCGCGTTTATCGCACAACTCTACGGCATTTTTGATGATAGTGCTGCTATGAATTCACTGATAAGTTTGGTAGCAGAATATGGTGTTTACATACCGCTCTTTGCATATCTATTCTACAGGGATAACAAACATAGATATGTAGATTCTTCAGGCGAGAGGGTTTCTAAAAATATATGGGAAGATATTAAGAAACTATTAACAGCATTTTCTATCGCAGAGATAATTTTCTCTGTAACCAAGTGGTACGCTCACTATCAGATTCTTGTAATCGGAACAGAACCATATCAAGCATCGATGATGGGTTCTCTGATTGCGTGGGGTGTTTTCTTCGTCTGCATAAACGTAGGTGTGAAACTGGTAAGGCTGTTCAAAAAAATGTAACAGCTTAGCTAATTCGCCTATTTTACAGCAGATGTTCTATTGCTTTCTGTACGTCGCCATAATCAATCACCTTGCCATTGATCATGGCTTCTAGGAATCTCAGTACCAGTAATTCGCCTGTAGCATTAGCTATTCCCTCTGGTACTATTATACAGATGTCGTTTACAATTATTCTGACCTTCTTCTCTCCCTCTACTCCCTTCCAGTCCTTCGGTATTGGAACATAGAACCATGAATCATCAGAATTTGTCAATTCCTGCTCATACACATATGCCATATCATTGTAGGGCAGATCATGATTTAAAACGTTAATTATTGGGTGATATTACCTATGGAACCAAAGTAAGTCACTTATATGTGATGATAGATGGGCATAGCAATTAGCGGTATCCTGTTTGATGGCCCGTATTCCTTAAGCGATTTCGACGTTCCTGAAGGAGGTACAGTGTATTGTGTTCTGTACAAACAGGCAGACAGTTGGCATTTGGTTTATGTTGGAGAAACCAGCAATCTTGATAAGAAAAACGTTAACGCACATCCGAAACGCAGTTGCTGGATTGAAAGAGCTGGCTCAGAACTCAACCTGTACATAGCAATATATCCCATGCCAGATTCTACTCAGCGACATAGACAGAGAATTCAATCTAAGATCAAGTATGAGAATGAACCACCATGCAATGATTAGTTGTGTTTACCACATCTATCGCATATATTTCCACCCAATTATCAGAAACATACACATTGTAGAAGATGAAGCTATTAGAGGAATGGCTATTAGCAGCCCTTGCAACGTTTGTAATAAGAACATTGAAGTCGCTATGGCAGTGGCTATCAACAATATCAATACAGCTAGTGAAATCAACATACCTGCTTTCTTTCTGTTTAACAACAACACTGCTCCTATTACTGAAGGCACAACCCAAATAATTGGTCCACCTGCAATAAAAAAAGTCATCCACGAAACCATTGACGGAGCTGTGACCAAATATTGTATATACAGAAATACTGTCATGATACCCGCTGTCATGACCGTAGGGACAATACCCACACTGTACGAAAAGTAACCAATCACTGACGAAAGAATCGCACTTAAAAGTAGCAAGTATATAGCCACAATGGTTGTATACAACGTTGGCTTCTTCCATCTATGTCCATTCTGCGATGGTGGCCCAGATTCTCCACTCGTATCTTCTCATCGTTCATTAGCACTAGTCATTAATAACATCTATGCGTGCCGTTCATCTGTATTAGCCAATGATCCGAATAAATCGTGAAATCATGTTACATAACTACAAAAAATTGGGAGTAATGGAAAAATGCTTATAAGGTTCTGATTGTGAAACGGCAAACAAGACGATCACACAATGGTGAAAATAACAAGGAGAGATTTTCTAAAGATTGCTGGCGTTGCTGGCATGGGAATTGCTTCATTCATAGGCGGTGCTTTTAGTTGGAAGGCCGTAGAAATGTCAAAGGAAAGCTCTAAAACCAAAATGGCAAACAAGATCTCCCAGCAAACATGGGTAAGTTTTCTGGCTGGGGTGGATGAAGTATCCATGAACTTGAATACGGAACAGGTTGACCATCTCAACCGCTACCGCGTACGAGAGGTCGTTCCAGTGCGGGGTGAGGCTCCAACCAATATTATGCAGGGTTGGAGCGTTATGCGCATTGAAACTTTGATACCACCATTGCTTTCTAGCGAATCACTATCTAATGGATCTCCAGCAATCCAATTTCATGGAGTAAGACAAAATCTGCACTATACCAGTGAGGCCGAACGTCAGGAATTATCTAAGCGTTCTTTGCCAGAGCTGGAACCATCAGACCATACCACAGCAGTTTTGATTCCAATTGGAAAATCGGAGGAGTGGTGGAAGCTCGCACAGGATCAACGACAGGCTTATTTCCAAAAGACTGATACACATCCAGGGCACACAGCAATCGGATTAAAGTATGTAGATAGAGTTTCCAGGAAACTTTACCACTCACGCTACCTCAATACCCCTCTCGACTACGACTTCCTCACCTACTTTGAATTCGAGGATATCTACGAAAATGATTTCAAAACTCTTTTGGCAGAATTGCGGGATATAAGGAACAACCCAGAGTGGGCTTACGTAAACCTTGAATATGAAATCTGGATGACAAAGACTGGATAGTCACTGATCCATGTTTTTCATAATCTTCCATTAATAGCGCAATTTCTGTTCGTAAAATCCATTTTTAGGACTGATAGCGTCACTGAAACCACCAGACTTGTTATGTATAGCAAATCACTGTAGTATAGAACACTGCCGTTCTTGCATCATGATGTCCTGCTGTACTGCTGTTTGCACAGGAAGGTATTACCTTTCACTGATTTAAATCAATGTATACCATCTGGATTATCTCTCTTTTCCAATTATTATTTCACCCCCTAGTCAAGCGTGCATTATCAGCTTACTATTGGATCAGGGGATGGAAAGACATCCCCATGGTCAAACTAAATGATGAAAGGATAACATGGATTATCAGGATGAAGGAGCAAGGTGTTAAGAACGCAGAGATAGCATCTGTCCAGAAAGTATCCATAAGGAGGATACAGCAGATCTATGCTCAATATAGAAAGGGTAAGCAGATACCATCGCTAAAGAGAGCAGGAAGGCCAAAGAAGGATGTAACAGAATTTGAAAGGAGCATAGTTAGGAAGGCGTATGAACGCTTTAGATCAAATGCGCTCTACCTTCAAGTATTCATAAGCAAGCTATACAACCTTAAGATTAACCATAACAGAATACATGCAATAATGGTTAATGAAGGCATGTCAGTTGAAGAGTACAGGAAGCATACCCGCAAGAAGTGGATTAGGTATGAAAGAGATTATAGCAATTCGCTATGGCACACGGACTGGCATGAGATCAAAGATGTAAGATGGAAGGGGAAGCAGCTCATAGCGTATGAGGATGATGCTTCCAGATACATAGTTGGGTATGGTGTGTTTGATAATGCTACATCAGAGAATAGTACCAGGGTTCTTGATGGATGTATCAGGAAGTATGGCAAGCCTGCTAGTATCTTAACAGATAATGGCTCACCATTCACAACCAACCCTGATACGATACAGAACGCACCAACTATCTTTGAGCATTACCTTATGAAGCATAAGATCAAACATGTCTTGTCAAGGGTGCACCATCCGCAAACTAATGGCAAGGTAGAGAAGTTCTTCGATATATTTGAGCGTAAGGTAAAGTTCTTCAGTTCAGTACAGGAGTTCATGGAATGGTACAATACTGTTAGACCGCATGGAGCACTGGACCTTGAGCAGATGGAGACTCCAGTGGAAGCATACTACAGAAGGATGCCTCCTAAAGGTGTGCTGATAGACCCAGCAGTACTATGGGGTGAAATGATTTCGTGAAAGAACA
>CAYJTD010000051.1:0-9499 GCA_964372525.1 uncultured Nitrosopumilales archaeon
AATAGGACTAGTATTAGCAGGGTTAGGAATCTGGATCTGGTCTTGGATCTGACCCTCGATTAGATCTTGGTTCAGCATAAAGAACACGCCTGCAGCTGCAGCAACTACAGCAATACCAATAACTGCAGGTATCCTAACTTTATTCATATGTTAGTCTCAATTAAAAATTATTTAAATATTCAAGTAAGTGCCTGTTTAAATTAACTAACAGGGTAGATAGTTCTATTTCACAGACGTATTCATCAAAAATATGGATGGTTAGCCCGCTAACTACTGAACTAATTGTGTTAGCGCAGGAGAGGAGATTTGAACTCCTGAGAGCCTTGCGGCTCACGGGCTACCTTTTTGTGGACTCAAGGCTTGCGCTTCCCTTTTGGAGAATCCGCGCATTCGGCCACTCTGCCACTCCTGCGCAGCTAAGTAAAAAGATGCAATATATTAGATGTGTGTTGCGGTGTTGCTCAACGCCTTTATGACCTCGACCCACGCCAAAGCGATATTATTTCTGTTATAACCTCCACCACCTAAGGCAATTATTCTATTATTAGAGTACTTGTGAGCTAATTTATGAAGAATGGTTGCAGCATGCCTGTGCGCGTTCTCGCTAAAGTTCAGATGCGTTATAGGATCACCTTTTATGCTGTCACCTCCGCACTGTAAAATTATTAATTCAGGTTTTGCATCATCAAGGAATTCTTCTGCACGTTTGAATGCATTTATGAAATCATTATCGGTTGAAAAGGGTTTCATGGGAAGGTTTAGTTTCGTGCCTTCTGCACCCTCTTCTCCAGTTTCGTGTTCAAACCCAGTTCCAGGGTAAAGATATTTTCCATCTTCATGCACATCAACTATGAATACATCCGGGTCTTTATTGAATTCATAAAAGACGCCATCTCCGTGATGCGCGTCTATATCAATGTAAGCTACTTTCTTTACGTTATAATTATTCCTAGCTACTCCTATAGCAACGCCTATGTCATTGAATACACAAAAACCGCCGGCAAACTCCCTTCTGGCATGATGCAGCCCACCTATTGGATTGAAAGCATGATCTACCTTCTTGTTCATAACCATATCAAGTGCCTTCAATGTGGAACCAACGACGTAACTGGTTGCCTCGAAGACGCCTTTGAATGCTGGTGTGTCTCCATAATCAAGGAAACCCTGTCCCAGTGCTGATGCTTTCTTCACGAACTCAATGTATGCTTTAGAGTGAAAGTTTAGTAGTGTGTCTTCCTCCACCATGACAGGTTCTTCGATCACGATGTTTTGCATTTTGTCAAGTTCCTCATTCTGGAACTTGGACCAGAAAGCGTACAGTCTATCTGAACCCCATGGATGTGAACCCCCAAAACCATACTTTGCAAGGGCATCGCCATACATAACGCCAACTGAGCACACGAGTTTTTGTGAAAAATCGTTCAAGATAAACTTTGAGGATCTTATATTAACTGAAGTATGATACGACCAATTTTTATAGCGGATCTGTAAATTAGTAGATGTAAATGAAGAAACTGAAGGTAAAGTCAATTGCTGTATGGATACCTGGTGATAGGGTTCACGCTAGTCTGCTAGAGATGGGCTTTTCCGTGTTCGATACTGCTACTACAGTAAGTGATGGAAGGTTCTGGAACAAGATGTTGTTTGTGCGAGGGGAAGAGCGTGTTAGCGTATCTGAGGAGATCGGTGATGTTTATCCAAAAGATCCAATCATAACTATCTGTGGTTCTACAAACACAATAAACAAGATCATCGAGGTGCTGGATTGATTGCCTTTTTACGAGTGTAATGAGAATCAGTTTGTAGAGAATGTAAGGCGGCTTTTGGAATCAGAGCAGCATTTTGTTGTTAACAGGAGAATAAGCGTGTATGACGATTACAAGTATGGATTATCAACTATACCTGATCAGGAGTTTGAGAAGTATTCTATGATATGTGATAGAAAACGTTTCAGATATACTACCTATGCAAAGGTTCCTTTTGTAGATGATTTTCATGGTAGGTTTTATCAAGAGGGTGAAACACTGCATGCTGCAAACAACCTTAACTATCCAACTATATCGATCCCGTATTACAAGGTAGAGTATTCTTTCAACCTGTGGGGAAGCGCTTACATTCATACCTTCGACGCTTTATTCAAGCCAACTATAGTGATCGGTAAAAAGGAATTATCGGCCAAGATGAGGAAAAACATCGAAACAAAAAAGTCTAGCATGTTGGTACATGTTTTGAGATTTGAGCCTCCCGATGAAAAAATGTTAGCACTAAATCTACCAAATCAAGTAATAATATTTGATGTAAAAAAGATGGTTAGGGTTTTTGACGTTTAGCTAAGATATCTGTGTTGCCTAGTGATGACCGTGTGGTGGTGGTTGTGCACTCTTGCTTAGTGCCTCGCTGAACGTACCTGCTGCCTTTTCATGGAACTCCAAGTTTGCCTGATCTACTTTTATCGCCTGTGGTGGACAAACCGATACACATGCCATGCACCATATGCAGTCATGCTCACGAACCACTTGAGCCTTGTCGGTGTAATCCTTCCTCTCATCCTTCGCAGTAGCGCCAGTTCCCTCCCACTTATGCTTGGTAACATCTTTTGCTGGTATATCTTTCTCTGTTCTGTACCACTGGAACACTTGCACAGGGCATGATTCAAGACATGCGCCATCTGCGACGCATGAATCCCAGTCCACAGCAACCATTGTGCCATTTACGCCCAACGGTTCTATCTTTTCTCCTCTTGCTTCATATGCAGCTTTAACATTTTCATCTTCTGCCGCTTCTGCTGTTTTGCCTGGACCCCACATAAAGTGGAAATGTTCACCATCAGCATGTTCTACTTTGCCAATTACTTGATGATTTCTCGGAAAGTCTAGATCTATTGGCATACCATTCCCTTCACGTCTTTACCGAAATTATGTTATATAAACGATATGGATATTACAAGCAAGATAAGTTCATATTATTTTGCAGTCGAGTTACGCCAGTTCATGGGTATATACAAGTATGATGTTTATAGAAGTCCTAACATTGGCATATTCTTAAAAGCTAACGACAAATTTCTTTTTCTACCTAAAGGGTTTGCAGATTCCAAGCAGGAGAAGCTTCAATCTTTTTTGAATGTTCAATGTGTGCGCACTTCTGTAGCGCAGACAAGGCTGCTTGGTCCTTTATCTGTAGTAAACAATAATGGTATACTTCTGCCAAGGATAGCCGAAGATTACGAAGTACAGGAGCTTAAGAAGGCTACAGGTATGAATGTTGAAAGGATACAGCTGAAAGTTACTGCTCTAGGAAATCTTATAGCTGCAAACGATAAGGCTGGACTCGCATCACCGATAATACCTAAAGAATCGTTTAAGCAAATGCAGGACGTGCTTGGCGTGCCTATAGAACATATCAGCATAGATACCTATCACCAAGTAGGAGCGCTAGTGGTAAGCACCAACCACGGTGCTGCTGTACATCCAAAGATAAGTGAACGTAAGATGGAACTTATCAAGGAAAGTTTGAAAGTTGATGTGGAAGCTGCTACAGTTAATGGTGGTGTTCCATTCGTAGCATCTGGTGTTGTTGCCAATTCTAACTCTGCTGTCGTTGGCACTTTAACTACAGGCCCTGAACTGATAATGTTAAGCAGAGCGTTTAAGATTTAAGGTTCTAATATTGTCTTTGGATCCTTGGTAACATCGTCCCATTTCTTCTTAACTTCAGCACCGCTTTCCATATTTCTTACTATCAACTTGTTCTCACGTAGTTCTTCAGGCGCTAGTATAGTTGTGAATGTATACCCTTTCTTCGACGCTTCTTCAAGCTGCTTCTTCAGTGTATGACCACTCATGTCGAACTCTGCTGCTATACCATTTCTTCGCAATGACGATGCGAAGGTAGTTGCTTGTTGTTTGAGATCGTCATGTGTATATGCTACATAGACAGATTTGTTTGATGGTTTTAGATCAAACCCTTTTTTTAATAAGATAGAAACTATTCTTTCGATACCACCAGCTACACCAGTTGCACCCATATCGGATCTGCCAAATGCAGCTGTAAGCGTATCATACCTTCCCCCACCTACAAGTGCGCCCATCTCGCCTGACTTGTCGAATGCTTCAAACACCACGCCAGAATAATAGTCAAGACCCCTAACGATGCCCATGTTTATCTTAGCATTTTTCACTCCTCTTGCGTTCAGAGAATCCATGATCTCATTTAGTTTGCTAATTTTATTCAGATTTTTAATGCGATCATCAGATAGAACTTTGTCAGCATCTCCTTTTAATGTTGAAAGCCCCAACAATTCCTCAAGTTTTTTTACATCGAAGCCTTTCTCTGAATATTCTTTCAGCACCGCCTTATCACCTTTTTTAGGAACCTTGTCAACAGCTCTCAGCATCTCCAGCAATGTACTTTCATCATTGATATGCAATTTGTTACGTATGAAATCTTCCAACAGCTCACGATCACAGATATCAATTACGGCATCGAGCCCAAGAGATTCTAGGTACATAGCAGTAAACTCTATTATTTCTGCATCAGATTCTATGTTGAAAGAATCGTAGATCTCTACATCCCACTGGTGGAACCATCTGTATCGGCCCAGTTGCGGCTCGTCATACCTGAACATACCGCCGAATGATGCGAGTTTTACAGGTAATCGCATATCGCGCCTTGATGTGACATACCGTGTAAGGCCTATAGTGAGATCGAAACGCAAGGCGACATCCCTTCCTCCCTTGTCCTTGAAGCCGTAAATTTCCTGTCCTATTGCTGGTCCACTCTTAGCTTCTAACGTTGAGAGCGATTCTATAGGTGATGGTTCCATTAAATTAAAGCCAAAGAGCTCTACAGTATCAAAGAACTTGCGCTTAATCAATTCAATCATTTGATACTCTTTTGGCTCCAGATCACGCATTCCTCTAGGAAGTTCAAATTTCAATATAGTAGAGTTGATGCATATACATTAAAAGATTTGCAGTAAACTTAGTTCGATTAGTTAGTGTTGCTGTTGATAACCGATTTAATTGCTAGGAAGTCACTTCATATATTTCGCTATACTTAAATGAAAAGCGTATCTCTGTAAGACATGAACAAATGGATAGCTGTAGTAGCAATGTCAGTGGCTGTATCTGCAATAATTGTAGCCTCATCAATTAACAAAATTGAAAGCCAGCAGTCAACTAGCGATGAATTGGACTCTACAACCTTATTGCTTGATTTCAAAAAAATACCGTCGGGTGATTACATCATTCTGTATAGTGTATCGCCAAAAATAATAACTTCGGGTGGTGTGGTAGTCAAACTTCCATGCGATAGCAGCTCAGAACCCAATGGTTGGATGCTTGCAGGTGGTCGTGGAACAGACCTTACTACATTTCAAGAAATCAAGGTAGGCCTTATACAGGGTACGCCGGGAAATATATGTGCTTTTGGAGCTACCATCTCCAATGAATCTGCATCCAACATTGCAGGAATAATATTGCTCAATACAGGCAGTGATCCACTAAAATTGCCAAGAACTTCGTCAGTAACAGTAACAGTGCATGAAGTATCTGCAGCCGGAATCTAAGCGTTGCAGGTACAACGAATAATTTTTTTAAATAGCATGATTCTGCATACAATATGTAATGAAAGCGATGGTATTGAACCGAACAGCACCAATTGAAACCAAACCGCTAAAACTTACTGATGTAGATATACCAACAGTAGGTACAGATGAAGTTCTTATGAAGATAACTGCATGTGGTGTGTGCAGATCCAATTTACATTTGATAGAGGGAGACTGGTTGAAGTATGGTATACCACCAAAACTCCCAATTATTCCAGGGCATGAGATAGTTGGTATAGTTGAATCGGTTGGAAGCAATGTTAGCATGTTTGCTAAAGGCGAGAGAATAGGAATACAGCCGTTGTATAATGCATGCAGGCATTGTGATTACTGCTTAACTGGGAGAGAGCATCTTTGTGATGCTAGGCAGATAACGGGTGATACTGAAGATGGTGGTTATGCTGAATATCTAAAGGTACCATCTGATTTTGCATACAAAATTCCCGATAGTGTAGATGATTTACATGCTGCACCCCTATTCTGTCCTGGTGTTACTGCATACAGAGCCGTGAAACGTGCAGATCTATCACCGGGAAAAACAGTTGCAGTGTTTGGAATTGGAGGTGTGGGTCATCTTGCACTGCAGATATCAAAGCTGTACGGCGCAAGAGTTATTGCTGTTACAAGAAGCAAGATGCATCTTGATCTAGCATCAAAACTTGGTGCGGATACGGTAATATCTCCTGTAGAGGAAGATGTTGTGCAATCGATGCAAAAGATGGGTTTTGTAGATTCTGCTATAATCTTTGCCCCCGCAAAAGAAGCGATTAGTCAGGCAGTGCAGTCTGTCAAGAAGGGAGGTACTATTGTGATGGGTGTTTTTGGATCTATAGGCGATGAATTTATGTTTGTAGATGAAAAGGTGATCAAGGGTAGCGTCATTGGATCTAGGAAAGACATGAAGGAAGTTCTTGGTCTAGCTGCTAATGGTTCTATAGAAGTTGTTTGTGAAAAACATCCATTAAGCAACGCAAACGAGATTCTTGCGAAGCTGAAAACAAGCAAGATAGAAGCTAGAGCTGTATTGATGCCCTAGAAGAAGTAATGGATCCTTATGTGAACGTCCATCTCTTCCTTATACGGTGTAACCATACCACAGTGAGGGCACTCTAGCAGACCAGAATCTGGTCTTTTTACCTGTACTCGACGTTCAGAAGTAGTGTTAACTAGAATTTTGTCACCATCAACACTTACCACACAATCATTAATGTTTTCACGCGCAAGGAATGTCTTCACATAGGTATGGACATCGTCTACACTTATTTCAGCATCTTTCGTTAATGGATCTAAAACTATATCATTTGTTCGTATAACGGGGACAGCGGGTAGCTTTTCTGATAAGTACCCTGCAAGTTCGGGCTTTAGATCGTTTATATCCCTACACTCTATACTTATCATGTTCTTTTTCTATTCACTAACATATATCAAGTTTACAAATGCATGAATTTAATATAACTCTAATGCCCAACAATATTGTGGGTTACCAGTTCCTAGATCATATGACAGATGCATACATAGAGGCTCATGGCAACACAATGGAGGAAGCATTTGAGTTTGCGGCAAGAGCAGTAGTTGACACAATGATAAGTGTAGATAGTGTTGAAGCTACAAAAGAAGAGCAAGTGAGTGTAGAGGGTCATGATCTGGAAAGTTTACTTTACAATTGGTTGGATTTAGTAATGCTAAAGTTACTTGTTGATAAGCAGGCGTTATCGTACTTCAAAGTTTCCATTGCAGAACGTAATAATGGTTTTGAACTGCAGGCCATCGTGAGAGGCGAGCCGTTAGACCTTGAGAAACATGGCTACAAGGTGGAAATCAAGGGTGTTACGTATCATATGATGGAGATAGAGCATAAAAATAATCTAGTAAAATTGAGATTCCTGCTGGATCTCTGAAAATCTTTAATAGTTATTTCTATTATAATATACTTTATGAGTGATCCGGACTTGGAAAATATTATGAAGAAAAAGATGGGACAGATGAACAAGCCCACGGAAGGGTTAGTAGAATTAAACGAGAAGAATTTTGACGATATTGTAGCAGGGGGTAAGCCTGTACTTGTTGACTTTTGGGCTTCTTGGTGTGGCCCATGTCAGTTCATGCTCCCCATCTTCGATAAACTGGCGAAGAAGTATAACGGTAAAATAGTATTTGCAAGGCTTAATGTTGATGCCAACCAAAGCGTTGCGGCTAGATATGATGTTTATGCTATACCAACGTTCATTGTATTCCAAGAGGGTAAGGCAATCGATAGAGCAGTAGGTGCAGTAGGAGAGCCAGGACTTGAGAACCTGATCAAAAAACATTCCTGATTTTTAATTTAATGTAATGTAATGTAATTAATAGCCATACAATGGATTATCTCTGCGTTTTATTTCAATTATCTGGTCTAGTGTTTTTATTTCATCTTCATTCAATCTGTACTTGAATCTATCCAATAGGAGTTTGGCGTGCTCGTTTGGAGGAACTGTGTATAACACATCACCCTCATTGATATGTCTCCCAACAGTAGGTTCCTTCATCGATATGGCTACTTGCATGCCTGCCTTTGCTTCATCAACATTCTTGTTCTTGTCCTGTATCTGATGCGCCGTGCCGATCTCCTTCCCGTCCTTATTCATTATGGTGCTTTTCTGTTTCAGCCTTCCAGATTTGATCTCCACACCAAATATTGCAGGGTTGTTTCGTCTGAAAACTAAACCTTTCAGGAATACAAACTTGCATGGTGTTACCAGTTCATTGAATAACGTACTCTCTTCTCGTTCTTTTTCAAAAGATACCCAGTCAGTATAGCCCTTAACCAAATTGTAAATTACCTGTTCGCTGAATACCTTTACTGATCGATCGCGTGATTCAGTTTCTGCATCATCAAATACCCGAACGTTAAAAGCCAAAACCACGCCAAGATAGCGATCCTTTTCTTTAACAGCGCTTGCTTCAACTACGTCTCTTCGTGTTACGGAGCCTATGTCTGCAATTCTTATGGGTATGCCTTCTTTCTTTAGCATCTCCGTTATTGCTTCAAGCGAACCTAGTGTATCACATTTTACTACAATGCCTGTTTTGTCTGTATTGATTACTATGCTCTTAATCTCGGACTCTATCATGCTCTTCAGGTTTGCAATCTCGTTTTCATTATGTGCTACGTATACAGGACTGCCTGCAAGCACTCCATCCAGATCACCAGATGCTATCTTTACACCTGCTGCTGCGGAAACCTCTTCCACCTGCACAAATTTGTCACGTGGATCTCTCATCTCATCAAGAGGTTTTGGAAGCAGCAGAACCTTTACCCTCGTTGCTACAATGTCATCACGTTTTGCAACAACTATGGTATTTCCTTGCCTGATCCTACCATCTAAAAGTATGACGTTTACTGTTGGTCCAAGGCCGACTTCTTCCTTAACTTCTAACACTATACCTCGCGCGGAGTCTTCCTTCACTTCCAGTTTGCTCTGCATGAATCTCTGCGTAAGACCTACTAGCATTGCAAGTAATTCGGGTATGCCTTCACCAGTTTTTGCACTTACTGGTACCATAACGATCTCTTTTGTAAAGTCCTTAACACGGTAAAATGCTTCGGAATTGAAGCCGAGTCTAGATAGTGTGCCTACTACAGTGTATAATCGTTGATCCAGATCATCTGCAATAACAGTTTGTTGTTGTTTTATTGATTGTGTTACAAACATGGTGTCACCCTTTCTCCATCCTGGTATCATGTCTATTTTGTTTAAAGCAACTACGAACGGCACCTTCTTGCTCTTCAAAGTCTTTCATCGTAAACGCTTCACGACTAACTTCATAACCTATATTGTCTTGCCGTGGTATCCCTCTGCCTTGTGCATCTCGCAGTTTGTCAAAAATTGCACCAGCAGCTACTTTTTGCTTAAA
>CAYJTD010000052.1:0-9415 GCA_964372525.1 uncultured Nitrosopumilales archaeon
ACTTACACCGACAGGCGACAAAAGGAAAACCAAGCGAGGTCACAACTTTTGCACAATGGTTGCATCATTATGAAACAGCAGCATAATGTAAGTAAAAATATTATTTGATCAATTATACTAGTAAATTAAAATATTTACCGAAAGATGTCGTTCTTACGTTTTCTTATTAGGTCTTTGGCAGAACCTTGCTTATTCTTATATCGCAGACCTCGAATTATTACTACCGGTATTAGATCCAACTTGCCCATAACAAGTTCTGCTGCGCTAGCAATTTCGTCTGCAATTGCTATTTCAGTAACCTTCAGCTTCTTTCCAAAAATATCTTTTAAACCGCGATAGTCTGTTATGGGTTTCAAACCAGAAACACCTATTGCCACATTCACCTGCCCCTCCCTGAACGGTCGTCCAAAAGTGTCGGTAATTATAACAGCAACTTCCTTTCTAGTTTGCTTTTTAATTTTGGTTCTGATTTTAGCAGCAGATCTATCGGGATTCGATGGAAGCAGCGATGCAAAATCACCGCTAATGTTGGACTGATCCACACCTGCATTAGCGCATACAAGCCCGTGTTTTGTTTCTACAATTATTATACCACGCTCGATCTTCACTATTTGTTTTGATTCACGTAAGATCAGCTCCACTACTCTTGGATCCTTCCCTTGTTTTGCCGCAATGGAGCATGCACGTTTTGACGGTCTTATACTATTCAGAGAAACTAGTCTTCCTTCTGCTTTAGATACTATCTTCTGTGCTATTACAAGTATATCGTTATCATGCAGTTTTTGTTTTTGATTCTTTATGGATGAAAGTATCAATTCTGTGAGATCGTCGTTTGTATTAACATCCTTTTCCATGCGAACAGGAATTATCGATACGTGCACAGGCAATATCCTATGCATAGATGTTAAAATACCATATCAAAACGGTTAGTTGGCAGATTTGGCTGAAATTGTGCCGTAATGCTTTTCTATTACATCTATCAGCAAGGTAAGATCCTTCTCCTCTATTATCACATCAGCCTTTTCCTTAACTAGGTCTTGCGCGTGGAATGCAACCTTCAAACCTGCTATATCATAGAGTGTGAGGTCGTTTGCACCATCAACCACAGTCACAATATCCTCCTTCTTCTCGTTCCACTGCCTTACCACTTTAGCAATGGCATTGGCCTTGTCAGAATTCACGTTAATATCGACGCCGGTTAACTTACCATCATTGAAGATAAGCTCGTTGGAAGCTATATGATCCAAACATAATTCGTCCTTCAGCCTGTCGGTAATTATAGTAAAGCCTCCAGACACTGCAAGCAAGCGCCATCCAGCTCTTTTCAGTTTTTGACATGTTTCTTTGGCACCCTTCATCATAGGCATGTTAAGAGCGATCTCTATAGCCTTGTCATAATCTATACCACGTAAAGAATCTACTCGCTTTAGTAAGCCCTCTTCCCAGGGTATTTCTCCCCGTATGCCCTTCACAGTAATATCCATTACCTCCTTCTCTTTTCCGACCAGCTTTGCTAAAAGTGGAAGGTATTCCGCATCGAGCAGTACTCCTTCAACGTCAAATATAACCAGCATTGCCGTCTACGAATGAGGGATTTTATACATTATATTAAGTTTCAGCCATTTGCTTACAGTTAGATTTTTTTATCGTTGGTGTAGTTGAACGATTATTGCTATTCCGTAAGAAGCAACGCGAACGTTGTGCAGTTTGCGGCAAGGAGCTGCAACACAAACACAGACCTATGGATGAATGGGGGATCGATGGTTTCCTGTGCGGTGATTGCCATGTAGATAAAATGAAAGAATTTTACGTCGAAGGCAAGAAACCTAAATTGCAAAAATGTGAATTATGTGGTAAGGAACTTGATCCAAAAGATACCTATGAACTGCATAAAGGGCTGAACCTCAAAAGTAGGATCTGCGTTGACTGTTTTGAGGCTAAGCGTAAGGAAGTTGATAAGAAACTTGAGAACTGCGCAAGATGTGGTAAAAAATTAGGGTTTTTGAGGTATAATCCAAAGCAAGAATGGAACATTGACGGTCAATTGTGCAGAAAGTGTTGGAATTATCATAACAAGAAATGATGCTTTATTGACTAAGTATATATAAAATAACGATAAAGTTACGACCAATTAGATCAATTTGGCCGATAACCTTTCGCTGATGATAATTTGGGTTCTGGAATTAGTTGGTGCTAGTTATCTACTATCTTATGGCGCAGAACATCTGTCAAAGATCTTTGGTACCAGATTTGTTGGCAGGACACTCCTCAGCGTTGCGACTACATTGCCTGAAATAGCTATAGTGGTGTATGCAGCAGCGGGAGGTTTCTATGCTACTGCTATTGGTTCTGCAATAGGCAGTAACCTGTTAATGATGACCCTAGGCTTGTCTATAATGCTCTTGATTGCAACAACTAGACTTTCTAAAGCACCATTGAAAGAGATCAACGTTAAGGAATTTCAACTTGACAAATACCTGCTGATAATAACTGCTGTTGTAAGTTTGATCATGTTCATAGATGGTTTTGACTTCATAGACGGTATAATATTCAGCGGTTTGTTTGGAGTATACCTATACTTTGCATATAGAGAAATGCGAAAGGAAAAAAGTGATTTGAAGGCAAAGTTGACACAGGAACAAAGTAATAGTATTCATCCTGAAAGCAGAAAGGGTTCAATAAAGGCGATTATCACATTCATAGCAGGTACTATAGGAATCTTCGTGGGCGCAGAGCCTTTCATACATGCACTTGAGGGTGTATCTCATGATTTTGGAGTTCCTGTTGCTATCCTTGCTATCATAATTAGCCCTATTGCCGGTGAAATGCCAGAAAAGATATCAATGATGATACTTGCGAGAAAAGGAGCTGCTGGTGTTTCAATAGCTATTGCAAATGTGTTAGGATCAAAAATTTTGAATAATACCTTGCTTTTTGGCGTAGCAGTGTTTGCAGCCATGACTTATCACGGTTTTACTGCAGAAATACCTGTCACTAACATGCTATGGTATCAGATGATCATTGTTACAGCGATCACGATCATCGCCCTAATACCAATGCTTCGCAATAAATTAAACCTAAAGAGCGGAATTTTCCTACTCTCTTTATATATAATCGGCATAACGATCATGTTCTTCTTACCGCAATGATCAAGTTTACTTTTTATTTACAATAACATTCATCATACTTATATTCATCACATTCTGAATTAATGATACGAGCGACGAAAATACACAACACAAGTATTTGGTAGATATAAAAACTGGAGAGAAGAGCATCAAGCTTACTGATCAGGCTAAAGAAGAGTTGAAAGGCGTTGGCATGATGGATGAGAAGGGCAAGTTGAAATTGAAAGGTGTAAGTCCAAAGATGCTCAAACGAGTGAAGACAGAATATGTTGACTGTCCTGTGCTGAATCAGCAGATTAGTTTTGTGCAATGTTACGTGTGTAAAAACTTCCTAAGCAGAATAAAGGGACAGGTTTATTGCAAGGGCGATCCTCTATAGGTTGCCCTTATTTCTGCAAGACTATGCGAGTTGGCAGAGGTCCGACAAATTGGGATTTGAATTTGTAATAATATCGAACGAAAAATGAATATATCATGTCAATGATCCTAATTTATCAATTAGATATATGATGTGAAATCAATGAATGTCAATAATTACCTTATGATACTGGCTATAGGCACTGGTATGATAGCAATCGGCCTGCTCGTTTTCCACATTCCTATTCTTGCGGTAAGACCCTTATTGATAATAGCTATTGCTCTAGTCGGAATATGGCTTTATTACTTCTGGAGAGAGAGTAAGAAAAAGGAGCAAAAGCAGATACTGGCTGGCATCGAAGGCCAGAAATGTTGGTGTCATATATGCAATCATACCGAAGCAACAGACTGCGTAAAAGCTTACTGTTCCTGCTGCATGATAATTAAGAAAGGTCGAATAGTTTCACACGAATCCTCATGAAGTCGTATGTTAGACACATTATTATAGCATCAGAACGAGAGCAAGGCAGAGAAGACATGGGAAATCCTTTTAAAAAATGGAGAGAGAAAGGACCTGAGAGAGAGGAAAGATCTGAGAGACCGTATAGACAACAACCAAACAAGATGAAGATAGGTATCAGCATAGTAACAGCTATAGTTATTTTAGTTGTAATTTCGCAATCCGTCGTGATCGTGGAGGCAGGACATCGTGGGGTGGTTCTATATCTTGGTGCGGTCGAAGAAAGAGTACTTCCTGAAGGCTTTTCCTTCATAGCCCCGTTTGTGGAACAAGTAGTGCAAATGGAAGTTAGAACCTTGAAGTATGAAGCTGCTGCGAGCTCGTCTTCACAAGACCTACAGATAGTATCCACGAAGGTGGCTTTGAACTATCATCTTGACCCCTCTGTAGTTGATGACATATATCAGACACTTGGAGAAAATTACGCCGATAGAATAATTGTACCAACCATACAAGAAACTGTTAAGGCCAGTACCGCAAAGTTTGCAGCAGAAGAATTAATTACGAAGAGAGAAGATGCAAAGGCAAAGATTGGAGATGCGATCAGGGAGACGTTAATCGAGAGAGGAATCATTACAGAACAAATCTTCATAACTGACTTCCAATTCCAGTCAGATTTTGCTAGATCTGTAGAGCTAAAGGTGGTAGCGCAACAGGAAGCACTGAGAGAAAAAAATGTCCTTGAGAAGATTCGAGTACAAGCACAATCAAAAGAAGCCGAAGCTATTGGTATTGCAAATGCAAATATAGCGCAGGCAAAAGGTGAGGCTCAAGCAATACAGATAATACAAGAACAGCTTAGAGAAAGTCCAGATTATCTGAAGTGGCAAGCAATAAACAAGTGGAATGGAAGATTGCCATTTGCGATGGGAGGAGGAGCACTTCCATTCATCGACATCACTGGTTTGGCTCTGCAACCAGAATAGTAGATTGTGAGTGGACTAGATTTGCTTGCCGATCTAGAGATTTAGGCATATCCATCAACCCTCTTTTTTTTGGATGTATGAATAGAGAGAAAAGTAAAACATCATCATCTGTGATTGATAGATCTAGAAAGCATAAGTGATCTTCCATATACTACCCCGTCACTAAGATCACTTGCCCTATATCTTGTGAATTTGTCAGTATTTGTTTAGATATCTGTGTACTCATAACTGTAACTCGATCAAATTACTCCACGATGTTAAGATCCTTACCCATTCCCAGTTGCGCTATTTTATTACCTCCAACTAGTAATTTGTATTCGAGCTCGCCATCGAATGGTATCTGAAAGACCACCCCTCGATATCCTCCCAGACCTGGCTGAAGAGTGCCCCATGATTCACCAAAAAAGAGTGAAAGGGATTTTATGGCTACAAATTTTCGATCCTCGGAATCTACAAGCGTAAAGTCCGATTTCTTCAATTCTGATTTTGGTTCTTTACTCAAATTTTCTACAAACATTGTTATTAGCATATAATCTTCCTGAGGCTCTTCCCACAAGTTTGCTGCAGGCAAGCTGTCACTTACTGAAGCGTTTGTGATGTTATATGATAAACCCGAAACCATAACTGGTTCTCCGATTGAAAACTTCTCTACAGCTGGTGGTTGGAAAATTCGATTCTTCTGCTCTAGGTTATTCTCCTTCTCTATATCTTGCTCAATATTCTCCCGAAACATACTACCTGCTATGGTTATGATTATGAATGCTACAAATATGATGCCTATCCGAGCAAAGCGCATCATGTCCACACATATATGCTATCTTATATATTAAGAGAAGCTAAGTAATGCACATATTTCTATCAGTCATCTTGAAAGATTACCGTAGTTGGATCACTGACGCTAAAACTCTTAAAATTGGATTTGCCCCTCATACGACCTTCAAAAGGAGACTTAATGTAACAACCTGTAAGATATAATAATTACTTGGTCCATCAGGAAGATATGGGTAATATGATAGAGGGAGATGTATATCGTTGCGAAGAATGTAATCTTGAACTTAAAGTCACAAAGCCGTGTGACGAAGAAGATTGTGACCTAATTTGTTGTTCAAAACAAATGAAAAAAACTGGATCATAGAATAAACTCTAAGTGATAGTTGAAATGTTCGACAAAATTAGGTAGGTAAGGTTGACTTGCACATTGCAAAACAGAAGTAAAACTTCTCTCCTTCGTGTTCAGATACAAACTCTGTTTTGTTCTCTTCCACGGTCATCCACAAATTGGATCGTTTGCCATGATATCTAATTTGCTACGCATACTTTTATTCTTTGAGGCCTACAATTCACGTATCGAACTCATCTAAACATTTGGATCAATGATTTCGCCGTCAACAAATTGCATAAGTGTTTTATGTATAAGATGTGTTTAAGAAAAGTATGCCTTTAGAACCTAAGGCAAGGGAGATGTTAGACCAGTTGATCGATAGTGCAATCGGACACTTGCCAAAGAATTTGAAAATTACTCGTGATGCAAAGGATAGATTGAAGTTCGAGCATGATATCGAGTTCTTCTTCGGTATGGTTTGGGGCTCAGTCTTGGTAGGCTTTCAAGGTTATATGTCTCAGTTTTTTGGTAGGCAACCAGTAGATGAAGAATTTAAGGAGCTTGTTGATGTTTTTACTGCACGAATACAGCAAGTAAAAACTAACATTTCTACTTCCGATTAAAATGGAAAAGTCAAGAGAAACTCCCTACAGATCTGTACCTAGCAGATAATCTATATAAGGTAGGTTTACGAGCGCTAATTCAAAGGGGATTTATAAAGAAAAAAAGTTGCTCATTGCATTCTAAAGTTTCGGAATAAAAATTTGGTAGGGGTCTTTGTAGCCATCCCTATAGTTACTGCCTCTCAACGGCGATCCCATGTCTGCGAAAGTATATTGCGAGGGCGACCCTCTGTAGTTGACGTGAGACATGACGTTGAGTAAAGATATTGGGATCACTACAAAGAAGAGTGAAGATTTTAGTGAATGGTATACACAGGTTGTTCTAAAGGCAGGTCTTGTTGACTATGCACCTGTAAAGGGCTTCATTATCTTGCGCCCGTATGGCTATTCAATATGGGAGTCTATTAGAGAAACTGCAGATAAAAAATTTAAGGAAACTGGACATCAGAATGCATTCCTTCCAGTACTGATTCCCGAAGGTCTTCTAGGCAAGGAATCTGAACATTTTGAAGGTTTCAAACCCGAAGTCTTTTGGGTAACACATTCTGGGAATGATGAACTATCTGAGCGGCTGGCGTTAAGACCTACATCGGAAACATTGGCTTATGAGGCATTCTCAAGATGGATTCGGAGTTATAGGGATCTGCCATTGAAACTGAACTTCTGGAACACTGCTTTACGTGCGGAGATCAAGGCAACGAAGCCCTTGATACGCACTTCTGAATTTTTGTGGCAGGAGGGGCATACGGCTCATGCTTCGGAGGAAGAAGCGAAGGAAGAGGTTATGACCATACTAGAAATTTATAGAAATATAGTTGAGAATTACCTTGCTATTCCTGTTATAGTTGGTCATAAGAGTGACAAGGAAAAGTTTGTTGGTGCTCTATATACAATCACTTTAGAGGCATTGATGGCAGATGGAAAGGCATTGCAGATGGGTACTTCGCATAATTTGGGTCAGAATTTTTCAAAGCCTTTTAACATAAAATATCTTGGCATAGATGATAAAGAGCATCACGCATGGCAAACTTCTTGGGGAATATCATGGCGTCTGATAGGCGCGCTGATAATGGTCCATGGAGATGATAAGGGACTAGTACTGCCTCCAAAGGTTGCTCCTATACAGGTTGTAATCGTACCAATACTGTATGGTGAGAAGGAAAAACAGGCAATTCTTGAGAAAGCAAAGCAGATCAGGGATTCGTTACCAGAATATAGGGTACATATTGACGATAGACTAGAATTTACGCCTGGCTACAAATTTAATGATTGGGAAATGAAAGGTGTGCCATTGCGTTTAGAGATTGGTCCGAAGGATCTGGAGAAAAAATCAGTTATGTTTGTTAGACGTGATACCAGCGAAAAAACTAGTGTCGATGATAATGACGTAACAAATAAAGTAAAAAATATTGTGCAACAAATACAAGATAATATGTACAAAAAAGCAAAAGAATTACTTGATAAGAATTTTCATGATGTAAATGATTATGATAAATTTAAGAAAACGATCGATAATGGTGGATTTGTAAAAACATCATGGTGTGGCAATATTGAATGCGAAGAGAAGATTAAAGAAGAAACAGGTGCTGATATTAGAGTAATACCTTTCAATCAAGATCCTGTTTCACAATGCATCTACTGCAAAAAAGAAGGAAAGAATATGGTATGTTTTGCAAGAGGTTATTGATCATCTTCACTGATGAGAATCTACTGATTTCTTGTAGCAAAGGCTTATAAGCGGCGTCAGAGTAGCGTGCTTATACAAGGACTAATGGCAGAGAGAGGCAAGAGGTTAAATTTATTGCTTTTTTCTTCCCTTGCTTGTGTAAAAAGTGAAAAATAGTGAAAGAATTCAAAGAACTAGGACTCAGAAGTGAGTTACTGAAAGTGCTAGACGAAATAGGATTTGCAGAACCATTTCCTATACAAGCTGAAGCCATACCGATTATACTGAAAGGAAAGGACGTTATCGGCCAGGCCCATACGGGTACAGGCAAGACAGCGGCATTTTCCTTACCTATGCTGCACAAAATCAATACTAACATACCTGTCCAGGCGTTGATCCTCGTACCAACGAGGGAGCTTGCTGTACAGGTAACAAATGAGATCAAAAAGTTCTCAAAATACATACCAGTAAAAACAGTGACGATCTACGGCGGACAGAGCATAAGCGTTCAGTTCCAAGCATTGAAGCGCGGACCAAATATCATTGTCGCTACACCTGGTCGGTTGATCGACCATGTGAAACGAGGTTCGATTTCATTACGCGACGTAAGATTTGTCGTTCTGGATGAAGCGGACAAGATGTTTGACATGGGATTTGTTGAAGATATAAGGTTCATACTTGATCTTATACCTAAAGATAAACAGGTCTGTTTGTTTTCAGCTACCATGCCAACCGAGATATTTAGAATATCTGAAAATTACATGAATGCGCCAGAGAAGATATTGATTGACAGTGACGAATTGAGCTTAGACACAATAGAACAGACGTATTTGATAGTTGATGGAAGAGATAAACTTGAACATCTCTGCAACCAATTATCAAGAAAGAAGACTCAGACCATAATATTCTGTGCTACAAAACAAAGGACAAGAAGATTGGTTATGGATTTGCAGCAAAAAGGCTTCAAGGCAAATGCTATACATGGAGATCTACCACAAAGCAAACGAGATAACGTTATGTACAGATTCCGAAAGGGTATGGACGATGTACTCGTTGCAACAGATTTAGCGGCTAGAGGTATAGATGTACCACA
>CAYJTD010000053.1:0-9394 GCA_964372525.1 uncultured Nitrosopumilales archaeon
ATTCAAAAATAATCATCAGTATAAAGAGAATCAGTTATCGCACTACAGAATACAGAGAAGGTGTAGAATATACAGTAGGAAGCCATAACGCTCTGCGCTCTTCTAGAGACAATTTGTGAGCAGTACTATGCAATTTGCTTGGCATTACTGGCAGGCCACATGATCTGTGCATAATATTACTTCTAGTTTCCTTCTTTGGGTCTACTGCAGGTATGATGATATGATACTTATTATCCAGATAACAGTCTGCAGGGTCAAACCATCTACACTTGCAACGTGGATTCATTAACAATAGATAGTATGTATTGGTTTAAAACGTTTTAGTAAACACTTGCTTAGGCACATAAATGATGATCATTACAGTTGTTAAAGGGACAGTTATGCATGAATATACACGGGAGATTCAAAATACTGAATAAATTAGATATTCAAGTTAAGTTTCTATCAGTTCAACAATCCATTTGTAATTGACCCATGCTCCAATGACTCTAACTCCTAGATTCCACGATTTTATGACCTCAATTGATTTTCTTATTTGTTCTTCATGCACTTCTCTTGCGACAGGATTTCCAGCACAATCATGGTGTCCAGCTATGACTATAATATTCGAATTATGAGCTTTGATCGAGATTAGTACTTTTGTTTTTAACGCTTCTATTTTGTCCAAGATTCCTTCTGCTAATACCTTGTCAGGGCCAGGTTCAGTAACCATATCGACGTAATCAACAGAATAATTTTCCTTCAACCATTTAGCAACAGGCAATTGAACCCTACCATCTATACAATTAATCGCTGTCCCAAACTTATAATTCACCATTACCTTAATTCATTATTACAAGCATATAAGAATATTTTATTCTAGATTATTTAGAATATAGATTAAACTAAACTATTCCGCAATTAGGAACATTCAGTAACCAAAGATGAGTATGTTACCGAATCTCTAAAAATGTAATTAATGCCAGAAATATTGCAAAAGCTACAAAGATTATCCATGTTACTTTCTGTTTGCGGGTAATCTGTTCTTGTGACATCATATACAAATGTGCTAAAGTCGTTAAATAGGATATGGAATCTGTGTTACTGAGCAAAACAACTAAATTTCCTTACACCAGCAAAAAATTGCAAGCATACGTTAACTAGGTTGTAAGAAATTCATCTGTTATTACGCTACCCATCTTCCCACATTTCTTTCCGTATTCTGCAGCACAACTACTCTTGACTCAACACTCTCATCCATGAAACTATAGCAGCCGATGGCAGTGGCAAGTGAATTTGCATATTCCTTAACTTCATCCATTCCCATCATATCTGACTCCTCCAAGCGCTGATTAGAATAACCAACATGCATGTACGATTTCACTTCAATAAAGTGTGGGTTTCCAAGCTTTATCATATCTGCAAAATCACGCACTAAATCAATGCTACCGTTAAGACTTCGTATCAATGTCATTCTAACAACTGTTCTTGTATTAGCTTCATTCAAAAATTGCAAACTGCGTAACCATCTCTCCCACGCATCTTTATGCTTGGGCTTGTTTATCATGTAAAACAGTTTTTTATTTGGTGCATTTGTAGATAGGTAAAGCTGAGTTGGCAGAGCTTCCTCTTCCTGCAATCTGTAAAGCATTTCAGGCTCCTGCCCATTTGTAACAAGGAATATTGACTTGGTATTTTTCAGACTTTTCAGATATCGTATCAGTTCAGGCAGCCTTGGATACATCGTAGGCTCTCCAGATAATGATATCGCATAATGTGAAGGCATCAATGCTTCCTTCACCTTCTTTTTATCTGCTTTAGCATTTCCAAAGTAGCCGTTCATCAAGCGGTAACGTTCCTGCATCAAATTATTCATAATAGTCTCAGGATCATCAACAGAATTTGCTGGCATCTCCATGAAATCATAAAATTCCATCGGTCTCCAGCAGTATACACATCGGTTTTGGCAAAGCATACCAGCAGGTGAAAATTCCATACACCTATGCGTATCAATGCCATAGAACTTCTTCTTGTAACATTCCCCTTCATTCACAAACGATTTCTTTGTCCAGTGACATAATTCAACTGTGGAATGATTGGAAACACCATATTTTGCCTTCTTGAGTTGTTTTGTCAGATCTGGCTGAATTTGAATCAGGTTAGTTGCAGGATCCATTTCATCGGAGCAGCTCATTAGCAATCAACCTACAAACCATGTATTAAATTTAACATGTCTGTATTACTGGACAAGCTTATTCGTCCAAACCGAATATATAAAACACTTTTGTCAGGTTGGCATGGCTGCTGGTGATAAAGATCCAGCTAAAGAGTATCTAGAAAAATACGGCAGTTTACGATCCATCCTATCGCAGATACTTCCAATTTTACTGTTAACACTTGCAGGTAGCATACTAGCTGGATTTCTGTTTTTGGAAATGAGAGACTCTCTCGAACTTTTACCAGGTTTATTGGCATTAATACCCGCAGTTATGGGTACCAGAGGTAGTATCTACGGCGCGTTTGGTTCCAGAATAGCAACTGGGTTGCACCTTGGTATTGTTGAACCCAGATTTGTAAGCAACAAAAACGTGAACAATGCCATTGCAGCTGCGTTGATCAACAGTGTAGTAATCTCTATAGCAATTGCAGTTATCGCATATACAATACTACTTCTGCTCGGGCTTGAAACAATTCCTGTCTGGGCACTAGCAGTAATCTCTCTACTCGCTGGCATTTTCAGTGGTTTGATACTCATAGGCGTGGTAATGGTAATAACATTTGGTGGTTTCAGGAGAGGAGTAGACCCAGATAATCTGGTAGGTCCTATCGTAACAGTTACTGGAGACATATTCAGCATCTTCGCTCTCCTTGTTACAGCAAAAATAATCTTGGTGATTCTTGCATGAGCGAACCTTCCAGCAACAACAATGTTTACTGGAATCTTGGCAGCATGTTGAAGACCACAATGCCAATACTGCTAGGAATGGCCGCACTTGGTATCGTAGCTGGTCTGATACTGGAATCTTTCGAAACACAATTATTCAAATTTCCATCGCTATTGATTCTAGTTCCCGCGTTGATAGGCATTGGTGGAAATCTTGGTACGATCTTCGGCTCCAGACTCTCTACTGGCATTCATCTTGGTATTCTTGAATTCAAGTTCACAAATCCAATATTTAGAAACAATGTAGGAGCTGTTACAATTGCAAGTTTGATCATATTTTTGGTATTAGGATTTGCTGGGTACGCAATTACAAACTTGCTAGGGATTGGAACATTACCTCTTGCAAGTGTAATTATAATTTCTCTATCAGCTGGTTTGATACTCATAGCATCATTGATACCTACTGCAATACTTGTAGCGTACATAAGTTACAGAAGAGGTGTAGACCCTGACGATACAATAATACCTATAGTAACATCAATAGGTGATATAATAGGTCTCATAGCACTCTTCGCTGTGATCGTGTTATTATTATAGGTGTTTTGCGAATTATGGTGTATAAGTTATGAGTATGAAAAAAACTGGGCGCCTGAAGTACAGGCCCGTAAATGTAAAGGAGATGATTACAGAGATACGTGATACTGCAGAACTTATGCTTGATCTATCATATTCAAGCATACTCTTCAAGGAACGACACTTTAGCGAGGAAGTAATTGAACTTGAGAAGAAGATCGATGAACTGATCTTCATGGGTAGAGTTTCTGTCATGCTTGCAGCAAGTGGAATGGAAGAAGTGCAGAGTTTAACAGGCGTTCTGCAGATAATAGATTCTTCTGCTCAGATCAGCTACGGCGCAGTCGATCTGGCAAAGATACAGGTTTCCAATATTGGAACTCCTTCAGCATTTCTGCATACCTTACACTTGTTGGAGGAGACACTGGCAAGTCTGATAATACCTGAAGGGTCAAAGGCTGCCAAGACCAGCATTCAAAAGATCGAGCAGGAAACGGGCATGCGTATAATTGCTCTTAAAAGATCTGCAGGAGAGTGGATAATCAATCCCGCAGATGATGTTGTAATACATGCAAATGATCGCATAATTTCAAAGGGACCATTTGAGGTACTTGAAGAATTCGAGATCTTCTGTACAGGTCAACATGAAGCATTTCCAAGTTTAAACGAATTGAAAGAACCTAAAATTCTACGGCATATACGAGAAACTGTAGTAGAGATGATGACGCTTTCCCATCTATCAATAGATCTAGCATATTCTTCCGTAATATTCAACAGCAAAGAGATTGCACATGAAGTTGCCATGATAGAGGACAAGTTAGAAGTTCTAAGAGGTGAATTAGAGGAACGTGTTTTGCAACATGCAAAAACTGCAGAAAATGTGAAAGAGCTAAGAGGCTTGTTGCGAATTGCTACTGTATCAGAAAAGATCTCTGACGCGAGCAAGGATATAGCGGATATTTTGCTAAGTGGTATTGGCTTGCATCCTATACTACTTTATGCGATAAAGGAGAGCGACGAAGTAATAACGAGGGTAGAAATTGAAGAGAAGAGCAAACTCGATGGCAAGTCAATTGCAGAGTCAGAGATAGAAGTGCAAACCGGTATGGATATTATCGCATTGAAGAAACTAAAGATCGGCAAGTGGCAGTTCCATCCAAAAGGCGATCATAGGCTTGAAGCCAACGATATAATAATTGCAAAGGGTTTGAAGGAAGGAGAACGTAAACTACACAGGCTGGCTGGAAGCAAGTAGGTACGTAAATTAACCACGATACATAATTTGCGTTTGTGTTAAGCGATATTACTGGTAGAGTTGAAAGTAACTTTAACGAAATACTGCATACAGCATCAGAGCTGATAAAAATTCCCAGTAGAAACCCTCCTGGAGAGGAGAGGAGATGTGCTGAGTACATATATTCAAAATTAAAGGAATTAGGGTATGAAACTTACCTCGTAAACGAACCTTTTACGGATAGACCTCAAGTAGTAGGGTTGTTGAGAGGTAAAAGCACAGATACTGTTTTGTTGAATGGCCATATAGATACGGTGCCAGAGGTAGACGCAGATAGTTGGAGTATGGATCCATTTTCTGGCATAATAAAAGATGGATTTCTTTACGGACGAGGAGCTGCTGACATGAAGAGCAGCCTGGCAGTAATGATGCATGCACCAAAATTTGCAGAAACAGATGCAAGTATACTGCTTACGTTTGCTGTTGGTGAAGAAAGGGCAGAGCCAGGAACCTCCACACTGTTATCGTGGATAAAGAAATTTGGTCTTACAATAAAATATGGTTTGGTCATGGAACCTACTGCACTACAGGTTGCTACACATCAGAGGGGAGCAGTTTGGTTCAGGATTGGAATCAAAGGCAGAGCTGCTCATGCATCTATGCCAACTAAAGGAATCAACGCTATCGAGATTGCTCATAATATCATGCGAACAATTCAGGAATACAACAATGTGTTATCAAATAAACAACATGGATTCGCTGGCACTCCAACATGTAGCGTGACAATGATCAGCGGAGGAGTCAAGGAAAATGTTATTCCTGATAGATGTGATATCATTATAGATAGAAGGTTAGTTCCTAGCGAATCTAGCGATGGAGTTGCAAAAGAGATCTCTTCATTACTTGACAAAACAGAACTAGATTATGAAATTACACAACTTGGATCAAGAGAACCTGTAGAACTATCCAATGATAGCACATTAGCAAAAACTATGCTGCACGCAATGCATGATATGAATATACCAAGCAAAACTATATGCTTTACCGGAGCAACCGATAATGAGCATCTAGTTACTAATGGCATAGAAAGTTTGGTCTGGGGACCCGGTGATCTGAAGTTTGCTCATGCAATAGACGAACGAATAAGCATAAGCGATATCAAAAATAGTTCTATAGCATTGGGAATTGTATTGAATAAGTTAATGACCTTGGTTTAGGCATCGATATCCTTCTGCCGTTTTCTCTTGCGCATTCTTATGGCAGTTGCAAGCAAAGCCCATAGCACACCAAAGATTATAGCTACGATGTAATACCCAGTAGGATCGTTTGAAAATGCTAACCAATCGATCGTACCTATAATGGTAAATACTGCACCAATCGACCAAATAATTGATTTAATCACAGCGGAAGTGGCAGTGGTTGTTTTTTGTTTATCCATTTGGTTTGATCACTACCTGCGTTTCCCCACTGCCATTATTTTACCATTCTCCTTGCATCTACTCTCTCATTATAGATAACGCCTTAAGAGATCCACTTTGCTAGCAAAATGACTTGTTATATCTCATAATTCCTACCTCTCATCATTTTACCAATCTCATGTAACACTAATCAGAATCTTACATACACAGAGTTTTTATGATCTGCATTTCAGATCGATCAAGGTTAGAATTGCAACCAAATCAGCCAACGTTAATGCATGAGCTGCTAGAACTTGGGGTACTGAAGCAGCAAAATGGCCAGATAGTGTTAGACGGAGGCTTTCACGAAGTACTGCAGACAGAGATGTGTCGCGCTAGAGCTGATCAGAAACGCTCTATAGCAAACCTGATACACCTTTACTACCCCGATGTAGAAGCAGAGAGGATAGTAAGCTACGCCGCGTTTCTAGAAGCATATATTTTGCAGAATTAGCGTTCTATCTGTTAGTCCGCTAATTATTTTTATACAAAAGCAGCGTAAGATCAGACAGAAATGAAGATGCGTAAAATATTATTTTTCATAGTAGCGATCCTGCTTGTCTCCTCCACGCTAACAATAGAAGGTGTAAATGAATGGTCTACAGAAGCTGACATGCCAACACCGCGAACAGAAGTTACGGCATCTGCTATAGGGAGCAGGATCTATGTTGTAGGTGGCTTCGATGCATCGGGAGGTACCACTGATGTAATAGAAGTATACGATCCTAGAAGTAACACGTGGTCTGGTGGAAAGAAATTACCCATCGCATTGCATCATGCATCAGCTGCATCTTATGCAGGTAAGTTGTATGTTGTAGGCGGATACAGTGAAGGCTGGATAGCTTCAAACACTCTATTCATCTACGATCTTCTTACTAACGAATGGATACGCGGCAGAGATATGCCAACACCTAGGGGTGCATTAACAGCGCAGTTCATTAACGGTATACTTTACGCAGTTGGAGGCTGGAATGGAGCACCATTAAGTGTCAATGAAGCATATGATCCTGCGACAAACAGTTGGACTGCAAAAGCACCAATGCCAACAGCGAGGGAACACCTCGCTTCAGGTGTGGTTGATGGCAAGTTGTATGTTGTAGGAGGAAGACAGGGAAGTTTGCAGAGCAACCTGAATGTAAACGAAGAATATAATCCTACAAATAATAAATGGGTAACAAAGGCATCGATGCCATCAAACCGTGGAGGAATAGTTGCAGCCTCTTTATCTGACAGTATCTATGTCTTCGGTGGAGAAACACCAACGAGAACGTTTTACAATAATGAGCAGTACATACCATTATTAGACACTTGGATCGTCAGGGAAAGGATGCCCACAGCTAGACATGGATTGGCTGCAGCAGAGGCTGGAGGCAGCATTTACGTTATAGGCGGTGGAGTTAATCCAGGACTTTCTATAAGCACTAAAAATGAGGTATTCACACCCGTAGATTGGAAGAAGACGATAAAGGTAGATGTTAATCCAACGATCAGCATAGACCCCAAAGACCCAAAGGCAGATGACAGGATCAAAGTAACCGTGAGTTTTGAAACAAACACTGCTGGATACATGGTAATATTCAACGAACTTGCACGAGTTGATAAGACATTTACCGCAGATGTAACTGTGATACCACCATCTCCAAACTCACTTGTTGCACAGGTTATAACCAAACACAGTCATACCTACACGTTAGAGGGACTTGCAGCTGGGGATTACATGTTTTCTGTGTCGATAAACGACAATAAATCTATAGCATCTGCAAAATTCGCGGTTGCAGGGAAAACGCTATTCATTGATGTCCTGGATGTAGATACAAAGAAGATCAATATAGGCGATATGATAGTGTTCCAGTACAGTATTAAGAACACTGCAGACGTGAAGCAGAATTTTATACACATATTACAGGTGAATGATGAAAATGGAATAACCATTTCTCTAACATGGTCAAAAGGCGAACTTGCACCAAATGAATTACAGGATGTATCACAGAAATGGATACCCGATGGACCAGGCAAATATACAGTTCAGCTCTTCGTCTGGGAAAGTATGGAAAACCCCAAGGTACTTGATTCCATGCAAGAAGTCATGGTAAATGTAACATAAAAGATAGCATACTTTATTTAAAACAATTGCGTAAATTCTACAATGCAAAGAACAGTAGTTATAGTAGAGCCTAAAAGCAGGATAGAAATTAGATCGCCATTCGAAAAGGCTACGTATGTATCGATGCTTTCTGGATTTGTTGGAATGATATATTATTTAGCAGTAAACTGCTATCATGCGGTTTAACGTAATCTATTTAAAATCCTAGCAACCTCGGAAAGATGAAGTAATGTCTGAAGATAGAAGCGTTCTTTACAAGATACGATGGGAGATACTCATTATGGCAGCATCGCTAATACTTTCTGCCGTAGTGGTACTTGCCATTCCGCATGATTTTTCAAAGCAGATGCTGGACCAGCAAAAGGCAGAAAGAGAGGCAGCCCAAAAGGCTATGGAAGAGGAGTTAGCAGGTTCTAATCAAAGCGAGAGTATCAGACCCGGTAACCCGCCGTGATCAAGATTTGGTCTAATTTGGTTTAGTCTAATTTAGTCTAGTTTAGTTAACTTTTATCTTGAACGCATAGCTAACATCGCCTAGGTCCTGCCAGTTTGCTTGTAATTGCAATATGTATACGCCTTTCTCCAACTCAACCTTATACTTGTCATTCTCTTCACCAAGTTCTTTTACTTGCATTGGATTGCCAAGGCTATCAATTACAAATACCTGTGCATTAACAAGTGTCGGTCTGATCCTGCTGTTCATTAATAATTCAACTATAGATCCCTGTGCTACGTCAACAATTCCTGTAGGTTCTTGGAATACTGTATCAACACATTTGTCCGCCCAGCAGTAACTTCCACGTATGCCAGAATAAATCTGACCCTCGTA
This sequence comes from uncultured Nitrosopumilales archaeon, assembly GCA_964372525.1. Lineage (GTDB taxonomy): Archaea > Thermoproteota > Nitrososphaeria > Nitrososphaerales > UBA213 > CAYJTD01. The sequence goes on from CAYJTD010000053.1 coordinate 9,061, forward strand.
TACGAGCCATATCGTCGGAGGTACAGAGTTATCTGGCAGTGGATTGGTAAAGTATCCGTAACCAACAACGAACCATAATACTACCACGATTGCACCTAGGATACCCATCACTATCTTAGTGGGAAATCCTTCTTTTCTGGCATAAGCGTCGTCCTCAGACACGGTCTAATTTACGAAAGCGTATTCCCTAAAACCTTCCGTTGTGCCACCAGTACCTATCTTTACCAACACAAATTCCTTCTTTGCTGGCATAAACGTTTCCTCTATAGTCCTTTGCCCTTCATGCAACCTTTCATATTCTTCTATGGAGATCTTCTTCCGCTCTCCTATCTCA
>CAYJTD010000054.1:0-9351 GCA_964372525.1 uncultured Nitrosopumilales archaeon
ATTGCTGGTGCAAATATCACAGACCAAACTTTATTGGTAGAAGACTCATCACAGTTAAGTAATGTAAAGGTCGATAGCGCGATAATATGCCATTTTGGGCAAGGAGAAGACGCCCCCGTGTATCAAATCAAGGAAGCATTAGAGCGTAATGGTACCCATCCGCTAGCAATAGAATTGATAGATCTAAAGATGTTGTCACGTTTATCCATCAAAGATGTTTATACGTGTACACTTGCTGCTTTACGTGCCGTTGCTAAGAAATTGAAAGGTTCTGTGACAGGAAAAGCCACACCATCGTTTGTGCCCACACATGGAATCCACTTTAGCAAAAGGGATCTGGTAAAATACATGGCAAAGGGATTCACGACCTATAGACAGATCCCGATGGTTGAAGACCCTTGTCTTGCCAAACACGGGTGTGCATCATGCGTGAACGCATGCCCGTATTCGGCGATAACGTTGGACGGCGACAAGAGTCAAGGTTCACAATCAAAGTGCGGTGAGTGTGGGCTGTGTACTATCGCATGCCCTGAATATTACATACAGGTACCGACATTCCTTGAACAGGTACAGCAAATAATGATCAACTCGCTCGCCGACTCGCTTAAGGGCAAAGATGCAACTGTATTATTTACTTGTAGGTACGGCTTCAGGATGCTGAAAGGAAATGTTAAGGATCATAAGGGTAGAGATTTTGTACCAATAGAGATCCCATGTGTAGCTTCCTTCAGCCACTTGGCATTGATGAAAGCTAGACAGAAAGGATTAAAGATAAAACTCGTCTGTCCAGAAAAGAGCTGCAAGGCTAGGGAAGGCGCAGAACAGTATGCACAAATTACTTCAGCTATGTTTCCCAACCTTAAGGAAGTGGCTATTACAGATGGTCTTGATCTTGATAAGTTAGATACGTCGTCCGAAAAGCTCGATTCGCAAATTACTGACTTCCAAGGTGGGAAGCGGGAAGTTTTGTCAAAGTTTCTCGAAGCAAATGCTGAGAACAGGGCCACGTTAAAGCACAGCAGATTGTCATTTTTTAATGCAGTAGTGGATCAAAATAAATGCAATATGTGTGGAGCTTGTGCAAAATCATGCGTCCCAGAAGCATTGAAGATTGTAAATACCAATGGAAGGGATACTCTGCAATTTGAGCATTCGAAATGCATAGCCTGTATGGGGTGTGAACGTGTTTGTGAGCCCAACGCAATAAAGATAATTAGAGAGTTAGACTTTAGAACTGTAGGTCGAACGGTGAAGTTGATGATAGATAGGAGTAAATGCAGTATGTGTGGTCAGACCATCGATCCCTCAACTATTAACAAATCCCAACAATTATCTGCAGACGAAAGTGCTGAAATTGAAGATTACTGTGCAGATTGCAGGAAAAGCTTATCGGCTTGGAGATGAAAGGTGATAGTATGAGTTGTGTTCAGCCCAATGCAAAAGATCATGGTCCAACGAAGCATACACCTGTAGAAGTTGCTCTGAAAAAATTTCTATCTCATATTGATTGGCCAAAAATATCTCTTCCTGTAGAATATGCAAGTCTGTCAGATGCACAAAACAGGGTTTTGGCAGATGATCTGCAAAGTCGTGTAGACATGCCTCCATTTGTCAGAGCAGCGATGGATGGTTATGCAATAAAATCAAATGATGTAAAAAAGGCATCGAGAAAACGACCGATATTACTTGATGTTATTGGGAGGATAACTGCGGGCCAAGATGCAAAATACAAGGTTGAATCTGGAAAGGCCGTGGCGATAGCTACTGGTGCAAAGATCCCAGGAGGTGCTGATGCAGTAGTAATGGTTGAACATACAGAGCTAGAGAATGGGAAGGTGAAGATCTTTAAGGAAATAGAACGCGGCAAAAATGTAGCATCAAAGGGTGAGGATGTGAAGAATGGTCAGGTTCTGCTCAAGAAAGGAACATGGCTTACTTCCCAAGATATCGGTTTGATAGCTTCTGTTGGTGTTGGTAAAGTTCCTGTCTTTAAGAAACCAAAAGTTGCAGTATTTGCGACTGGCAGCGAGCTCGCAGAACCAGGTTCGAAACTTGATGATACTTGTATATTCGAAAGTAACCGATATATGATTTCAAGTATGGTAAGAGAATTTGGTGGAGAAGTTGTTGACTATGGAATATGCGAAGATGATAGAGATCTTATAACTTCAAAATTAAGAGAAGCATTGAAGTTTGATATGGTAGTTGTATCAGGTGGCACTTCGGTTGGAGAAAGGGACTATGTGCCAAATATTATAAACAGCATGGGTAAGCCCGGCCTTGTTGTTCACGGCGTAGCAATGAGACCAGGCTCTCCTACAGGTCTTGGCATAGTAGATGGCAAACCGATAATTCTTAGTCCAGGTTATCCAGTATCTTCATTTGTTGCATTCTACACCTTTGGACGGCCATTGCTATTCAAGATGTTGAAAACTGAAGGATCACCGAACGGAAAGTTAATTGCCAAGATGGGAGATAGTATAAATATGCATCAGGAGATGCGTACTTTTGTTAGAGTAAAAGTAGAAAAACGTAACGGTACATATTTTGCTGAACCAATCAGTGCATCAGGTGCAAGTTTGCTCTCAACACTGACCAAGTCTAATGGCATGGTAATAGTAGACAACAAGAGCAAATTAGCAAAGGGAGAAAAGGTGGAGGTAATACCACTTCGGAATATTATTTAAATATCTTAACTTGGAAAAATGAGGGGGCTTGATTAAATTTGGAGAATAAGCTTGTAGATGGTTTTGGCAGGATTGCCAGAAAGCTAAGGATCTCTGTCACTGATAGATGCAACATGCGTTGCGTTTATTGTATGCCTACAAACAATACTGAATGGTTTGAACAGACCAATGTTTTAAGTTATGAAGAGATCGTCAGGCTAACTAGAATTTTAGTCGGCTTTGGTGTAGAAAAGATTAGGGTAACCGGAGGAGAGCCAACTGTTAGACGCGAGATCGAAAAACTGATCAGCTCGCTTTCAAAGATAAATGGAATAAAGTCAATTAGCATGACAACGAATGGTCTCTTGCTGCGTGACAAGGTCAAGCAGTTGAAAGAGGCTGGATTAGGAAGCGTAAACGTTAGCTTGGATACATTTAGAGCTGACAGATTCAAGGCTATGGGTGGCGTAGATGGCGTTGACAAAGTTTTAGATTCCATACGTGCAGCTGATGATGCTGGTTTAAAGGTAAAGATCAATACCGTTGTTATGCGAGGATGGAATGATGATGAGGTCGTGGACTTTGCTAAGTTTGCAAGGGAGACAGGATATACTGTTAGGTTCATTGAGTTTATGCCATTAGACGGTACAGGTATCTGGGCACCGGATCTTGTTTTCAGTAAGAAGGAGATGATTGAAACGATAAACAAGCATGTGACCAAACTTGTACCGCTCAATAACGATAGTTCAGAACCTGCGATGCTGTACTCCTTTGTTGATGGAAAGGGTACTATGGGATTTATTCCTTCGATGACAGAGCCATTCTGTGAGCACTGTGACAGGATAAGGATAACTGCTGATGGCAGATTTCTGACATGCCTTTTTGAGAACCCAGGCTACGACGTTAAGAGTTTGCTTCGAAGTGGGAAATCTGATGACGAGATCAGAAAATATATTTTGGAATGCATAAAGAAGAAGCCCGAAGGTGTAATAAGCATAATTAGGGCCAATGCGCTAAGGCCGTCAATAAACATCATGCATAAAATAGGTGGATAAACATGACCAAGGAAGAACTTGATCTGAGTATAAAGGTGAAAGTGTTTGCATCATCTAGAGAGCTATTAGGTAAGGATGAGATAAGAGTAAGTTTGGCCAATCAAAACACCGTAGGCGACCTAAAGAAAAGGATCTTAGAGATGCATCCTACACTTTCAAAGAAACCTACATTTGTAGTTGCGGTGAATCATAAAGTTGCTGATGATTCAACGATAATAAACCATCTTGATGAGGTGGCAATTCTACCACCAGTTAGTGGGGGTTAGCGATGATCTCTATAACGAGGGACCCGATTGATTTATGCCAAATATTAGTAGGTACAAAGGACAAATCAGCAGGCGGGCAAGTAGTATTCATTGGAAGTGTTAGAGATCATAATGCACAGGGATCGGTTTCAGAAATTTACTATGAAGCATATAAGGAAATGGCAGAAGATAAGATTGCTGAAATTGAAAGAGAAGTGAGAGAAAAGTGGGCAATTAAGAAGTTTGTAGCGCTCCACAGGATAGGCAATCTAAAGGTTGGAGAGCCTAGTGTTGCAGTTGGGGTATCTTCGGAGCATAGAAAGGAGGCGTTTGAAGCATGCAGGTATGCGATTGACGAGATCAAGACTAGGGTACCAATATGGAAGAAAGAAATATCCGACTCTGGCGTAGCATGGGTAGAAGGAGTTTCTCTTAAAAGAAGTGATTAGAATGGTTGGTATGTTTGATGTCGGTGACAAACCACCGACGTTGCGAACGGCAGTTGCACAAGCGATCGTAAAAGTAGAACCTGCAACGATAAATTTGATCAAGGAAGGAAAATCACCAAAGGGTAACATCGTTGACGCTGCTAGGATTTCCGCAACAATGGCTGCCAAGCGGACTTGGGATCTACTGCCTTACTGTCATCCTATACCCATAGAGCATGTTAAGGTCGATGTATCGATAAAAGAGCAATCTATCGAAGTTACTGTTGATGTAAAAAATGTAGGGAGAACTGGTGTAGAGATGGAAGCACTAACCGCTGCATCTATCGCCGCTCTGACAATTTATGATATGCTGAAGCCTGTGGACGAGACTTTATCGATCGAATCCATTAAACTACTAAAGAAACGTGGAGGTCTCAAGACATTCTCTGAAAGATACGATAGAGGACTCAAGGCTGCAGTGCTGGTTGCTAGTGACTCGAGAGGAGAGAGAGAGGATCAATCTGGCAAGGTTGTCATCGATAGACTCGTTAAAAACGGCTTTGAGGTTGTAGAGTATAAGGTTATACCGGATGAACCAGATCTTATAGAATCTGAGCTTAAGAGATTTTGTGATGAATTAAAAGTAGATATTGTTTTAACAAGCGGAGGAACAGGTCTCGGTCCTCGTGACATAACTCCAGAAGTAACTAGAAAAGTTATAGAAAAGGAGGTAAGCGGAGTAGCAGAAACTCTTAGAGCTTACGGACAGGAAAGGACGCCTTTATCAATGCTCTCTAGAGGAGTAGCTGGCGTTAGGGGAACTACAGTAATAGTAAATCTTCCAGGTAGTGTTAAAGCTGTTTCAGAATCTTTAGACTCTCTCTTTCCTGGGATCTTACATATCTATAAGATGCTAGGGGGATATGGGCATTAGAAAGCCCATTGCGATAGTTCAAAAATTACTTTGCGATCAACACTTCTGTGGCTTTTACTATAGCTGTGACTTTGTCTCCAACTTTTAATTCCAGATCATCTGCAGCATCAGTCGTGATCACTGAAATAATTTGTACAGGCGTAGAAGATTTGATTGCAATATGAGCTACCACTGCATCCTTTTTGATATTTGTAACCTTACCAACAATCTTATTTCTTGCACTAATCTTAAGACCCAATGCTTCCCAGAAGCCTTCCTCTTTAACAATTCCGCTCAAACCCTTTGAGGCTCGATTATATTCCTTGACAATTTCAGAGCCTTTCTTACTTAACGTTACTAACCCTCCTCCTTTACCTCCTCTAGATCGTACAAGAACTTTGGTTCCTAATTGTTTCTCGAGTTTATCGATCAAATTCCAAGCGTGACGAAATGATAAAGACATAGCTTTAGCAGCATGAGATATAGATTGATTTTTCCTTATCAATGTCAATAATTCTAGCGTTTGTGGATCCACCATTAGACCATTACCAAGCTTTATCCAGACTCTTGGATCGGAAACGAACTTTCGCAATTTATCTTCTACTGATAGCGAAACGTATTTATGCATTACGTTATGAAGTATTATTCATAACGATGCATCTTGGTATGGTGAAGAGGTATAACCTTGGTTAGTAGCAAGTTCATCATAGGAATCACAATTGCTGTTGTATCTATAGCTGCTGCTACGTGGTACGTGGTAGTAACCAATTCATCGCAACCTGGACAATCGGTTTTCGTAATGTATGCTGGTTCATTGGTAAAAACATTTGAAACAGATCTCGGACCGATGTTTCAAAGGGAGACAGGTTACACATACGTTGGGGAAGGAAAGGGAGCAGTGCAACTTGCAAATATGATCATCGATCAACAAAGGAACCCTGATGTCTTTGTAAGTGCAGGTACAATTCCCATAAAGATGCTGATAAACAACAATCCGCCTTTAGCTCATTGGTTGGTAAAGTTCGCTTCTGCTGAAGTTGTGATTGCTTACACACCCAATAGCCCATTCTTCAACGACCTGGAGAAAGCTAGAAAAGGAGAGGTCGAATGGCATGAAGTTCTCTCGAATGATGATCTAAAATTTAGAAGGACTGACCCTGAGCTAGATCCGAAGGGATATTACACAGTCATTGTCGCCAAGCTTGCAAATCTATATTACAATAATCCAACGATCAAGGATAAAATTCTAGGTCAGGATAGAAACGCCGAGCAGATCCTTCCTGAAGAAACACTCAAGACTACACTAGAGTCTGGTCAGATAGATGCTGCAGCAGCCTACAAGCATGAAGCTGTGGCACGGGGTCTCCCATACATTGTCTTACCAAAGGAGATCAGTCTCAGCGATCCAACATTTGTGGAATTTTATCGCCAAGCAAATTACACTCTGTCATCCAAAGGGACTACAGTCTACGGAGATACAATTCCATTCTCTGTAACAATACCCGAAACAACTAGGCATGTAGATGGAGCGATGGCTTTCGTCAAGTTCTTACTCTCTGAGAAGGGGATGAGTCTGCTTGAAAGAGATGGTTTGCACCCAATAGAACCTGTTGTGGAAGGAGATGTTGAAAGAATGCCTTCTGCCATCAAACTTATGGTGGGAAACAAACAATGAAACAAAAAGATCTACCGTCTAACATTTCTAGAACCACTACTGGTAGAGGATTCAGTGCTATAATTCTAATCCTTTCAGGAGCCCTAGTTGTGTACATAGCCTACCCGATTCTTAACACTTTTTCCATCATCGAACCTGCAATCCTTCTGGAATCAATAACAAGACCTCAGGTAGTTAATGCCTTCCTTCTTAGCTTGACCACTGCAACCATTTCTACTCTTTTACTCGCATTATTCGGAATACCTCTCGCCTACTGCTTGGTCAGATACAATTTTCCTGGTAAGTTTCTAGTGAAGATTATCACCATTGTTCCTTTGGTCATACCGCCTCTAGCTAGTGGAGCATTGCTATTGGGTATATTCGGACCATATTCTCTTTTAGGACTATCATTACCGGTAGAGTTTACTCAGTCAGTCATTGGTGTGATCATAGCCCAGACCTATGTGTCTTCACCCTTCATGATCCTTTTAGCTCAAGCAGCCTTTGAATCAGTTGATGTATCTTATGAGAAGGTATCGAGAGTTCTTGGGAAGGGCAGACTTGAGACATTCTTCCGAATTTCTCTTCCATTGGCAAGCACCGGAATAATAGTAGGCTTCATCATGGCGTGGATCAGAGCTGTAGGGGAGTTAGGAGCCACTATGATGATGGCTTACAATCCTCATACGATCTCTATCCAAATATTCGAGGATAACGCAGTTGGAGGATTCCAGCATGCTATTCCTGGGATATTACTCGTTATCCTCCTGTCCATCTTCGTGCTAGCTGTTTTTTCCGTTGTAAAAAAGAGAGAAGGGTTGAGGATAGGCTGGTGACCTTGATGGGATTGGAGCTTCTTAGCCTGACAAAAAAATATCCTAAATTTACACTAGGACCTTTGAACTTAAAGATCGATAACGAAATCTTGGTCATGATAGGGCCGACTGGTAGCGGGAAAACCACTGCCCTTAATCTTATTGCTGGAATGATAAAACTGGATCAAGGGTCAGTTATATTAGATGGGTATGACATAACTAATCTTCCCGTAGAGTCAAGACGAATTGGATACGTATTCCAAACTCCTAATTTGTTTCCACATTTGAATGTCTATGAGAATGTTGTCTTCGGACTCGCGAGGGAAGAGAGGCGAACGAAGAATCTTGAAGTGAAGAAACTCTTGGACGATCTAGGAATTTTCCATCTTTCTGATAGGAGGGTTCAAGGTCTTAGCGGAGGAGAAATGCAAAAGGTTTCTCTAGCTAGAATGCTTGCGGTAGAACCTAAGATCATACTGCTTGACGAACCATTAGCACACCTAGATCCGCCTACAAGAAGGAAATTAAGGTTAGAGCTTAGGAAGGTTCTACGAATGCATGGCGTCCCAGCGATATACGTAACCCATTTCGAGGAAGATGTCTATGCTCTTGCAGATTCTGTAGCTGTATTACGCAATGGTAGGATGGAGAATGCAGGAAGGCTTGAAACTATACTCGCATCAAATATTTCACCATTTATCTCGGAAACCTTTGAAGAAGGTAATTACATAGAAGGCAAGGTTGTAGAATCCAATGGTAGTATTACCATTATCAAAGTGGGTTCACATTTACTCGAGACCTTGGGAGGATATAGTGTTGGCTCCAGAGTTGGCGTATTAGTTAGACCAGAGGAGATTATCATCTCAAAGGAAGCTGTTAAGACAAGTGCACGCAATGTTATAAGGACTGAAATAATTGATATGAACCAGATGGCCAGTATGGCAGATGTGCGACTACGATCTGATTCTTTACAATTAAGAGCTAGGGTTACGGAAGATGCTAGAAACGACCTTGGCTTGAATAAAGGCGATCACGTTTATGCTATATTCAAAGCGACCTCTCCTCAGGTGGTTCGTGAAGAGAGTTGAGGCCTCACTTGTTATTCTTTTTGTTCATCCGTTAAAGCTGTTGGTGCAGGCATTAGCACAGAAGCTATAAAGGCCTGTATTCGATGATTGCCTGAATCAGTGACGTAAACGTTATCAGATGAATCGATAGCTATACCTTTTGGAAATTTAAATTCACCATCACCGCTACCCTTGGCGCCCCACTTTGCAATGAACTTACCATCACTGGTAAACTTCTGGATGCGGTTGTTGCTTATATCTACGACGTAAACGTTATCAGAAGAATCTATTGCAACACCACTTGGAAAACTGAATTCACCATCACCGCTACCCTTGGCGCCCCACTTTGCAATGAACTTACCATCACTGGTAAACTTCTGGATGCGGTTGTTGCTTATATCTACGACGTAAACGTTATCAGAAGAATCTATTGCAACACCACTTGGAAAACTGAATTCACCATCACCGCTACCCTTGGCGCCCCACTTTGCAATGAACTTACCATCAC
>CAYJTD010000055.1:0-9197 GCA_964372525.1 uncultured Nitrosopumilales archaeon
ACATCGCCTAAGGTGTCTACAAGCATTTTATCCATGCCTCTAGGACCCAGTGATGATCTAACGATTTCAGCTATAAGCTTAGCGGCCATTATGTTGTTCCGCTGTGCTTCCTTTCCCCTGCTCTGGCTCGAGCCTTCCCTTAAGATAAGCACGGGCATTCCACTGCTTGTTGTAGCTTGTTGAATAGTTGCCATACATAACACCTAAAATTTCTGATCAGAGACACGCAAGATTCACGCATATTTTAAACTTACTGGTTCGATCGTGTGTTATATCGACAGATATTTTAAATTAAGGCGCCTGATGAGAGGGGATATGAGCAAGCCGCAGAGTTCTTACAACGATGTCTTTAAACTTATGAATGAGCACCACGATTGGTTCAAGCGTTCTATACCTCTTATAGCGAGCGAGAACGTGCCAAGTCCAGCCGTTAGGGAAGCGATGATGAGCGATTTTGGCAACAGGTATGCGGAGGGCTGGCCTGGCGAGAGAGTGTATGCCGGCTGCGTATACATCGACCAAGTTGAATTGATCTGTATGGATCTTGCAAGGCAGTTGTTTGATGCAGAGTTTGCTGATGTAAGACCAGTGTCTGGTGTATGTGCAAACCTTGCGGTTTACTCAGCATTTGCAGAACCACACTACATTTTGCTTGCGTTGCAAATCCCTAGTGGGGGGCTTATTTCACATGGCAAAAAAGAGTACGGTGGTACGGCCGGTTTTTTCAGTGGGTTGTCGATCGAGACGTTTGTGTTTGATAAGGAAGAGATGAATATTGATGTTGATGCCAGCAAGAAAAAAGTGGAACAATTGATCAAGGATGGTAAAAAACCGAAGATGGTTATGTTTGGGGGAAGTTTGTTTCTCTTCCCACACCCTGTAAGGGAACTTGTGGATTATCTTAAAAGTCATGATATTTTCGTCTGTTATGATGCTGCACATGTAGCTGGTTTGATAGCGGGAAAACAATTCCAAGATCCGTTAAGGGAGGGTGTTGAAGTCATGACGATGAGCACGCATAAGACATTATTCGGTCCCCAAGGAGGGATGGTTCTTGGTTTTGAAAAATATGCAGAAGCAATCAAGAAAGCCACCTTCCCAGGAAATACCAGCAATCATCATTTACACCATGTGGCAGGCAAGGCAATTGCGTTTGCCGAGATGTTGCAGTTTGGAAGAGAGTACGCAGGGCAGGTGATAAAGAATGCCAAAGCGCTTGCGCAATCACTTCATGATGCTGGTTTTGATGTGCTTGCGGAGAAGAATGGTTTTACAAAATCTCATCAACTTGCTGTTGATGTAAGCAAGTATGGTGATGGAGGCGTGATAGAACAAAGTTTGGAGAAAGCCGGTGTGATATGCAACAGACAGTTATTACCTGGAGACATAAAGGCAGGAAGGCACTATATGCATCCTGGAGGTATAAGACTGGGTGCTTCAGAGATAACACGTTTGGGAATGAAGGAGAATGATATGAAGGAGATAGCTGCCTTCATCAAACGAGTTGTGATAGGCAAGGAAGAGCCAAACAAGGTGAGCCATGACGTTGCTGACTATCGCAGAAACTTCCAGATTGTACATTATGTGTTTGATAACAGTGTTGGAGCGCACGACTACATCAGGGTAGTTAGCAAGTGATTAATCGCTGTAGTGTTCTAATTTTATCTCTTGTTTGATATAGCGTTTTACACCATCTTTATGCTTGTCCAAACATACTATCATTAAGTTCAACAAACATTCGTCACAGATAGGTTTGTTCCTATATGAAATGCCCTTACCCTTGTCAAACGCAAATGCGAGACCACATATAACACAACGCATTACAACCTGTTGTGCAGTTAGTGGTTAATAAGAGTTAAAATGAGTTATTTATTACCGTAGGTGTATAGTAATATACCTTAACTATTGCCAAGTTATTCATTATGTCTAGAGTATTCTTTTGATATATTTCAGGGTTGAATATATGGGAACTACCTCTTCACAGATTTGGTTGCTTTGATTATTTCTCTCAAGAGGTTGTCAGAACCTGTTTTCTCAAATATAGTTCCTATCACTATCACATCTGCGCCAGCTTCGGCTATCTCTTTTGCTGTTTTTACATCGCGTATACCTCCTCCAACTATCAATAACCCATCATAGTTCTGTCTTACAGCACTGACCATCTCTGCTTTTACATAAGATGATGCGCCAGACCCAGCCTCCAAGTATAACGACCGCATGCCCATATATTGGGCAGCAAGGGCATACATTACAGCAAGTTTTGGTTTGTCAAAAGGTATACCCCTAGCTCTGCCTACGAACCAGACCGAACTTCCTTCGCCTATTATGATATAAGCCATAGGAATAGCCTCAATATTATGCTTCTTTACTGCAACTGCGCCAAGTGCCTGTGCTTGTGTTATGAAGTATGGATTTTCAGAATTTAGCAAGGAACTAAAAAGTATGGCGTCTGCTTCTGGCGAGATGCCGGTTACATTGCCTGGAAAGAGTATAACTGGAACATGGATTGTTTTTTTTATGGATGCCACAACTTCATTAAGTTCGATCTGATCTGTTGCAGATGAGCCCCCAACAAGTATTGCGGCAGCGCCTGCATGCTCCGCTTTCTTAGCCATATCTGCAGCTTTACTGCTTGACAGGGATTCTGAATCTATCAGTACAAAGCAGAGGGTGTTTTGTTTGGCTTCACTGCCGATCCTCTTCTCTATAGGACCCATTGCACCAATGGGTTGTCTTGCAAGATATTATCTTTATTATCTATGGAAGCTATACAGATTTGGTAGACAATATGGGTAGTGATGAAATAAAAATTAATGAAGTTTTACGATTTATAATTGAAAATTCTCTAATAACAGAGAAGCAATTGGAAATAATTTCTAATAGATTAAAGGGGGAGCGACGCGTGCAACATAGGAGTAGAGGTGCGTATTACAGGGTGTTAGAGCAGAGTAGAGCGAAGATCAGGAGTATCATCTACAGTGTTTTACTTATGGAGTTGATAGGTTTGTTTGACGAACAGGGAAAGGGTGTGCTTGAACGACTAGCCAAGCAAGTAGTTGTGACACAGGGCAGTGATATTGATGATGAAACTACACGTGATGTGATACGTGTCATGGATGAATTGGTAAGAAGGTTAAGCAGGGTGTAATCGTAATAGCATGAGATAAGAAACAAAGAAAGGAATCATGCAAAAGCAAATTATCAATGATAGTTAGCCTGTATGGTGATATATCACCATGGTTGTTGTGATTGTGATGTTGGTAGAGATAGAAACTATATTGATGTTGGTGATATCATATGTTGTAGGGTTGTTGAGTATCACATTCTTCAATAAATACAGGGCATCAGCATCGCGGACGCTTGTTGAATATGAAAGTAGGTTTAAAGAGTATGAAGATATGCTAGTAGATATGCGTGTTAAGCTCGATATGTTGGAGTTACGATCTATGGGTAACGATGTATCACAAATATCACAAGAAATTAGTGATGTGTGTGATGCAAATCACAAGCCAAAGATTCCACGGAGAAATTTGGAGCAGGAGGGTAAAGGGTTAGTTGACTATGTGCTTAAACTCCTAGCGGATGGTCCGAAAACATCCAGACAGATAGAAACTGTTATTGGTAGATCAAGGGAGCATACAGCTAGATTGATGAAGAAACTCTTTGAACTCGGTTATGTTACTAGAGATACAAACACCAAGCCCTATACATATGCTATAACCGATGTTGGGAAAAGTGTACTGTCGCAAGTCGCTAGTGTGCCTTAGTGCTTAAGCATTATCTTTCTGTAGAACCATTCTTTGCGGCCTCTGTTCCTAGCAAGCATTCCCCTATCTGCAAACCTAGCCAAATAGGTTGAGATTACGCTTAACTTCACAGGTTCACCGAACTCGTCCTCATACGCCTCTAACAATGCGGAAGAGGTGAAGTCGCCGAAGTTGAACTTGTTCTCAACAAGGCTCCAGATCTTTGAGCCTACTGAGTTGGAGTTGGGTTCAACGTTCTCACCAACCTGTTCCATGTCTAATAACTGCATTAATTCGAATACCTTGAGGATCTTCTCACGGGTTACATTACCCTCTACGGACAGCGCGTACTTGCCGCCCTCTCCATCATCCATTTCTATCCTAATTTTCTTGCGTACCAATTGGCATTAGATCATTAACAGGTTAACACTTAAGCTTGATAACGACGTGTTTGTTAACATGATTGATCGTTATTCTTAAGCTATTATGAGAACGAACGACTCGAGTTAACAGGTTAACATCCAGTGGAAATGGTGGTGTTGCCAAATAGGCGTAATAACTAGTTCCAGTGGAAATGGCGGTGTCTAAAAGGCCGTTAACAGTGTTAACAGGGATCTTCACACTCCAGTGGAAACAAAGGGGTTGTTTTCTTGCTATTTAGCTGCTATCTTCACATTGGGTTAACAGGGTAAGTAGGCTAGGGCTAGGGCATGCTACCTACACACACGCAACAGGTATGTTAGGAATAGGTTGTTATGTATGGTATACCACGAATATAATATAATATTAGCAGACAGACACCATACGATCCTTTCCAAGTAATTATTACAACTTTTTTATTACTACTTACTTTACTAAGAAAACACTAATCATTAACACACTATATAATAATAATTGATTTAGTTCATTAAAAAGAAATAGAGTAATTATATTGTATATTATTATGGTTAATGTTAATAGTTTGCAGAAGAAGATCTGGTGTGTGGGTGTATTAGTTGTCAGATGACGTTCTTAATGATGTCTTTACCAAGGCCGTTTCAGGGAAACCTTTGATAAAGGATAGAAATGTGTTAAGAGCCGATTACATCCCAGAACGTCTGTTATTCAGGGGTAATGAAATAAAAAATGTTGGCGAAACGCTTTCTCCTTTGTTAAAAGGAGCAAGAACATCAAACCTATTCCTTTATGGCAAGCCTGGTACTGGGAAAACAGCTGTTGTTGCGCATGTTTTGAAGCACTTGAAGGAACATGCTGGAAAGTTAAATGTGAAGGTGGGACTTGCCTATGCTAACACAAAGAGTAGCAGGGAATATACAGCCTTGGTGCAGCTTGGCGGCGCAATAGGTTTAAGGTTACCCCCCACAGGGCTTGCATCCGGAGATCTATTTGCTAAAATACTTGCCAACATAAATGAACAGGGCATAAACACAGTATTTGTTCTTGATGAAATAGACGAATTGGTAAAGCGGCATGGTGACAAGATACTATACGAAATGACTAGGGCCAATTCACGTTTGAAGAAAGGATCGTTGGGCCTGATTGGAATATCTAATGACCTTAACTTCAAAGAACTTCTAGATCCTAGGGTGTTGAGTAGTTTAAGTGAGGAGGAGATGGTCTTCCGGCCTTACACTGTTGAACAGCTCCGTGGAATCTTGAAGGAGAGAGCTAAAGATGGATTTTATGATAATGTTGTAAAAGAAGCGGCTATCAATCTTTGCGCAGCAATGGCAGGGTCTGAGCATGGCGATGCTAGGAGGGCAGTTGATTTGTTGCGTGTTGCGGGTGATGTTGCTGAACGCGAAGGCGCAGACTCTGTTGACGAAAAACATGTTAGGATTGCTGGTCAGAAGATAGAGCAGGATACGGCAAGTGAAGCATTACGTTCCTTGACAATACACGAAAAACTGGTAGTGTATAGCGTAATGCTGTCAAACAAGGGATCTACTGGTGATGTGTTTGATAGATACGCTGATCTATGCAAGAGGGTCGGTTTGGAGCCTGTTACACAGAGACGCGCTGGTATGATAATAAGCTCGTTGGATACACTGGGACTTATCACAGCTCCAGTAATCAGCCATGGAAGGTATGGTAGAACAAAGAAGATCTCCCTTGCAATTTCGCCCACGATTGTGAAAAATGTCTTCAAGGAAGATACTACTACAGCCGCGCTGGTATGAACTGAAGATAGAAATACAAATGAATTCTAT
The DNA here is from genome assembly GCA_964372525.1 of uncultured Nitrosopumilales archaeon. Classification (GTDB taxonomy): domain Archaea; phylum Thermoproteota; class Nitrososphaeria; order Nitrososphaerales; family UBA213; genus CAYJTD01. The sequence goes on from CAYJTD010000055.1 coordinate 5,957, forward strand.
ACGCTTCTATGAATAAGAAGAAGAGATTCGCTCTTATTGGAATCGCGGCCGCAGTTTTTACTGGCATCTATTCTATAGGAGCAGCCGTGGAAATGCCCACTGATGAGGCAAGGCAACTAAAGGATGAGTTTCAGAAACAGGTGGAAGGCATAGACGCAATAGGCATCTTCCTAAACAACTTTCGTATAGCAGCTGCGATGTTCATACCTGCGTTTGGCATTGTAGTAGGGATGATTTCCGCTTACTCTACTGGTATGGTGTTCAATGCACTGGTACAGACTACACCACAACTATCAAACATTCCTCCATTGGCTGTACTTGCAACACCATTTGGTGTTATGGAAGTGTTTTCTTATGGAGTAGCAATGTCGCAGAGTGGTATTTTGATAAACACGATAGTACGCAAGCAGAGTCTTAGACCAATGCTGAAACCAACCCTGATTGAAGTAGGTATAGTAGCAGCCGTTCTTCTTGCTAGTGCATTCATAGAATTTTACATGATAGAAGCGTTACAGCCAGAGATGGAGATCATAGAAACCATTTAGGTATAGATAAGCTGGGTTTTTATCCAAGTTTTATGATTTTGACTTGTGCTAGGTGTTAAAATTCACAGTAATCCGAAACTAAAATCACCCAACATGCTTGCTGCACTACCAGATATGGGCAACGTCGCTGGTATAGGCATTAGTTATCTAATAAAAAAGCTTAATGCTAAAGTATTTGCGGAGATCTACTCCTACTGGCCTCCATACGTTTCATACAAGAACGGCGTGGTAGACTATAATCAGTCAAGTTACAAGTTTTATTGTTTGGAGAAGGAGAACCTACTGATATTCAACGGCGAATTCAATCCCACAGATCCTAGGAGATTATATGAGATATGTTATGAGGTGGTGCAGATGGCTGAGCGCATGAATGCTAAACGGCTCTACTCCATAGGAGCTGCGTTACGACAGACGAGTAATGCAGAGCCAAAGATCCTTGGTGCGGTTAACAACGAGCAGTTGCTGGAGTATGTTAAAAATTTTGATATATCGGTGTTGGAGGGCGAGGGTCAGATAACTGGTTTCAATGGATTGATACTTGGTATTGCTAAGGAGCGTGGTTTGGATGCGGCATGTATTCTTGGTGAAATAGACAATCCCAACATCGTTCAACCCAAAGCCGCTCAAAGTATATTGAAAGTTCTGGTAGATATGCTGGGTATAGAGCCAATTAACATGAGCGAACTTGATGAAGAGGAGAAGAGAAAGAAGTTCATGGAACAACAGATGTCGTACCTTGAAAATGTTATGGAACGTGGCGAGCCTCCTGGCATAGCATAATAAGTATGTATTTAGGTCCTTCCTGAAATTTGAGGTTTCTTGCCAAAATTCGTGCGTAAAATCGTGTTTGACGTAAACACATACCATAATAATATGGTATACTGTCCGTAAATTACGGACAGTGACAAATGGTGTTTATATGCAAGTGTCCGTATTATACGGACGGTAATGGTATCTGCCCATAGGTTAAACCATACGGAGATAGAGATCCTAATGTTGTTACTTAAGGTTGCTATCCATGTAAGAGCTTTGAGAAGGGAGTTGGCCGACAATGGTGCTGTAAGTGCACACCTAAAACATCTGCAAGAACTAGGTTTAGTCAGACGTGAAAAGAGGAAGGGATGTGTTGTTAACACACTAACGCCAAAAGGAAGGAATATTGCACAAATATTCAAACATTGAATTTGAGATCATATATTTTAACGATATATTACCATCACACATAAATCGCTGTAATCTCTATCTTTGATATCACCTAACCTACTTTTACTTACCCTCTCGTTATACAACGTCAGGAACTCATAGATATCAACATTCAAACCACTGATATCAATAGAATTTTCTTTAAGGAACTGTGCCACTTGTTGGGGCATAAAATCCCATGGCCTAGGTAACATGATCACATTCCTGTTATTCCTAATAGCTTGTAGAAGCATCTCCTTCTCTTTCTCTATATCTCCTGTTATGTGAAAGGTAATAAGCACACTTTTATCGATAGGTACTTTCGATTTGGAAGCAGCTACCTGTATGGAACTTATACCTGGTATGATTTCTACATCGCCAAAAATCTCTATTAACCTATCAACAATCTCTGACTCTGAAAAATCAGGGTCGCCAGTAAATGTAATTGAGCATGTTTTATTACCCAGATTCTTCACAACATCAGCATAAACCTGCTCCTGCGTCTTTAATGTTATCGGCCTTACATCCTTACCATCAAGCAGATTACTTATTACATCCAAACTATGTTTGTATCCTATTATTATGTCAGAATTTTGTATAACATGTTTGGCCTTTTCCGTAACATACTCTGGAGATCCAGGACCAACACCAACAACATACACATTACCCATATGTTACGCAACATACATATTCATTCGCTTTAAAAATGTATTATAATTACATATGTGATCTGGCAGCATTTATCCATGGTTGCCAATTGATATAAAGGAAAGAAATCGGGTCCTTAATGGGGTAAGTCGCCCATCCCTTCACCATAGCAAATTTGTATGTTTTATCCTTATCATCAATCTTGAACCTTATCATCATCTCGGATCCCCAATTCTTATCTTCACTCTTAACATTTGTAATTTGTTTTAGTTGTATATTCAAATTGCTTTCCTCTTCCAGATCCTTGGCAAGCCTTTCCAACGTATATTCATCTGATACTCTTATAGCATTAATTGACTGCTTGAAGTCCTTTACCTGTCTCTCAACTTCGTCACGCCACCAGTTTATGTTCATCTTAGTTTTTGAAACAAAGGCGAGCCTCTTGCTAGTCAGGATCAGCATGCCTTCCCTACCACGCTTGAAGAATCCTTCTTCTGTACCCCAAACTGCAAATAATACAGAAATTATCTGCTCAGCGCTTTCCAACCAGTCTAGTGCAATATATGTTAATTAAATCTCTAACGCTATGTAATTTTAAATAACGGATTAGGGAACAAAAAATATATGGTTCTTGACAAGAAGACGCCTAAAGACGTGTATGACTGGCTTATGGACGAAGCTTTCGAGTTCCATGAGGGGAACGAAGAAGTCATGGACAAGGTCAAGAAGACAGAAATTCAACGTGATGATACCTAGACAAATAATTCGGTACTAACTGATATCATAATATCTTACATGGTTTATTCTTCTATGCTTAAAGCCCCAGACGGACATGCTTTTACAGTTTTGCGAATTTGATCTTCTGG
>CAYJTD010000056.1:0-8909 GCA_964372525.1 uncultured Nitrosopumilales archaeon
TTGATCTTGTGCTACCTGCTAACAATAGAGGAAGAAAAGCACTTGCGACAGTATACTGGCTTCTTGCAAAAGCAGTTCTTACAAAGATGGACAAAATCAAGCCTGAAGAACAATCCCTTGATAAGATAGTTTATGACGGTAACGAATACGTGATAGATGACTTTGAAACAAAGTTGGTAGAAGAGGAGGTAACTTGAAAATATGCGGGTTAGGAAGCCCGCAGTTGCAGGATCATTTTATCCAGCGAATAAAGATGCCTTATTGCAGACGATAGAAAATTGCTTCATGCACTCTTACGGACCACAAAAGAAACCGCCTGTAGAGAGCGGTAGAAAGATAATTGGAATTGTATGCCCTCATGCTGGATACATGTATTCTGGCCCAGTTGCTGCACATTCGTATTATGCAGTATCATCATTAAACGTCGATCTGGTGATAATAATAGGACCAAATCACTATGGAATTGGCAGTGGTGTAGCTACAACGAAAGAGGGTTCTTGGGAGACTCCAATGGGATTGATTGACGTTGATACCAATGCTGCAGAGAATGTAGCAAAGATATCTGGTATAGTTGATTTTGATGATTATGCGCATAGTGAGGACCACTGTTTGGAGGTTCAATTACCAATGCTACAGTACATTTACGAACAGTGTAAAATACTGCCTATTATTATGTGGATGCAGGATAAAGATACAGCTGCAGATGTTGGGAAAGCAGTTGCTGAAATTGTGAAAGATAGAAAAGCGTTATTGATCGCTTCCTCTGATTTCACACATTACGAACCAAATGAAGAAGCCTATAGGAAAGATAAGGAATTAATCAATGCCATACTGGAACTTGATGTTAACAAGTATTACACAGTGTTACGAAAACTGGAGGTTTCTGCATGTGGCTATGGCGCTATTGCCTCAGTGATGATTGCTACTAAAATTCTTGGGGCGAAAAAAGGCGAACTGTTGAAATATGCAACCAGCGGTGATGTTGCAGGAAAGAAAGACTCTGTAGTAGGTTACGGATCGATACTATTCACATGAACCCCATAAAAAACCATGCAAAGGCGTCTGCGCCTGCTAAAGTAATACTATTTGGAGAACATTTTGTTGTTTACAATAAACCAGCAATATTGGCTTCTATCGACAAGAGAATTCATGTTAATGTTAGAGTGAGGAAAGATGATAGAATTACAATCAAATCAAACATGGGTTTTAATGGTTCCTTTGATTTGAAAAAACGCAGTCAGTTACAAACCAAACGATTCGGCTCATTCATACAGCCAATACTCGTAGCTGCTACAGATGCAATGAAAGCGTTCAAAGCAAATGTTGGTCTGGACATAAATATTAGATCTGAATTTCCATACGGTGTAGGCCTCGGATCATCTGCAGCATGCTCCGTAGCAACCATAGCTGCCGTAGGAGCATTGTTTGGGAAGTTAAGCAGGAAGAAAATATGCGATATGTCGCTTAATGCAGAAAAGCTTGCTCATAGAAATCCTTCTGGAGCAGACTCTGCGATCTGTACATATGGAGGTCTTATGCTATTCAATAAAAATAGTGGCGCCAAAACCATAAACTCAAAGATTAATTTGCAATTGATTGTTGTAAATTCGGGGATAAAACGAATTACTGGCAAACTAGTTTCCAGTGTTAAACAAAAACTTGCAAGAGATGCTGATCTGTTTACGGGCCTGGCTAACATGAGTGAAAATATTACAATGCAGGCACTCAAAGCAATAAAAGACAAGGATTATGGAGAACTTGGTGCGTTTATGACATTAAACCATTCTTTGTTGCGTAGATTGGGCGTGTCAACAAATAAGCTAGACAAATTAGTAGAAATAGCAATAAACAATGAAGCGTTAGGTGCGAAGATGACTGGTGCTGGTGGTGGTGGATGCATAATAGTATTAACAAACAACAAGCATTCTACAAACAAGATAATGAAAGCGATGAGAGGGTATGGAGTATTTGTATCTAAAGTCGAACACAACGGTGTTGTTGTAGAATAGAATAATTGTAGTGAAACTTTAAATGTGTTCTAAAATGAGGAATTGTAAATGGGATTAGCCCTTCTAAAACTTGGAGGTTCCGTTGTTACATTCAAGGATAAACCCCATTCTGTAAACAAAAATGTCATAGAAAGAATAAGTAAAAACCTTCGTAAGGTGAAGATGCCGCTAATAATAGTACATGGCGGTGGTTCTTTTGGTCATTATTATTCTGTAAAGTACGATATGCATACGAAGCCAGCAAGGTACGATATACATGGTGTGTCCGTTGTAAAGAGCTCCATGGTTGAACTTAATAGTCATATAGTGAACATAATGGCGAAGAACAAATTAAATCCGTACAGCGTGTCACCATCATCATTAGTATATGGAACTAAAATTATAAAGAATAAGATCAACGAACTGAAACAGTTTGCAGTAAGTAATCTTATACCAGTAACGTATGGTGATGTTTTGCATTATGCAGATCGCTCCTATTACATTATGTCTGGTGATGTTCTTATGACCATGCTGGCAAAAGAATTGAAACCCACTGTTGTTGTGTTTGCACTGAATGTAGATGGCGTTTACAAAGATATGAAGAGTGAAGAAGTCGTAAGAGAGATCAGCACTGTAAAGCAGGCAAAGATCAGTAATGTACCTATTGATGTTACGGGAGGAATTAGCAGGAAGATCAGGGAAGCATTTAAGATAGCAAGAATGGGAATAGATGTGTCAATGGTAAACGGATTGAAACCTGACAGGATCGTTGCTGCTTTGAACAACAAAAATGTTGAAGGTACTATCGTAAGAGGTGTAAGGAAGTGACTGAACAGTCTGATATCGATGTAATTAAGCAGAGAAAGTTGGATGGTCTGAAGGTGCCGTTAAACAAGGAAGTACAGGCCAAGGCAACATCTACATATTTGGAGTATGTGCAGCTGGTGCATAATGCGTTGCCTGAACTGAATTTTGATGAAATAGACACTTCAACTACGTTTCTGAACCACAAATTCGGTGCGCCATTGATAATTGATTCAATGACTGGAGGTACGCCTGAAGCTGCAAAGATCAATGAGAGATTGGCAGAAACAGCTGAAAAACTTGGACTGGGAATGGGTCTGGGAAGCCAAAGAGCCGGACTGAAGAGTAAGGAACTGGCTGAAACTTATTCAATTGCAAGGGAGCACGCACCAAATGCGTTCTTGATTGCAAACATTGGAGGAGCGCAGTTGGCTAAAGGACTTACTATAGACGAAGCAAAACAGATAATCGATATGATAAATGCCAATGCGCTTGTAGTTCATCTCAATCCATTACAGGAACTTATACAGCCTGAAGGCGAACCGCAGTTCAAAGGTGTGTATCAAAAAATTGCAGATCTTGTGAAGAGCTTGAACGTGCCAGTTATTGTAAAAGAGGTTGGAGCAGGTATATCGAAGGAGGTTGCAGTTAAGTTACAGGTAATAGGTGTGAAGGCTGTTAATGTTGCAGGCTCCGGTGGAACCAGCTGGGCCGGAGTTGAAAAGCTCAGAGCAGAATCTATGGGCAACGAGTTGAAGGTGCATTTGGGAGAGATGTTCTGGGATTGGGGCATACCTACAGCTGCTAGTTTGATCGAAGTTAAGAAAGCAGTGCAATTGCCATTAGTAGCCTCGGGTGGTTTGAGAAATGGACTTGAGGTAGCAAAGTGCCTTACTATAGGAGCTGATATGTGTGCAATGGCATTTCCGTTTCTGAAACAGGCAGCTGTATCCAAAGAAGCTGTAATGCAATTTGCCAACTTGTTGTTAAATGAATTAAAGAGCACCATGTATTTGGTTGGAGCCAAAGATGTAAAAACGCTTAACGTATCAAGACATGTTTTAACTGGACCTTTGGCGGAGTGGTTCAAATGAGTCTGAAACAACAATTAGAGTCAACAGCATCACGTGTAAACAATTTCATACTTTCAATGCTTGATGGTAAACCAAGAGAGTTGTACTTGGCATCATCACACTACGTAAAGAGCGGAGGAAAAAGGCTTAGGCCGTTCATGGTCATCAAGAGCTGTGAAGCGCTTGGTGGGAAGTTCGAGCATGCGTTACCTGTAGCTGCTGCTGTTGAAATGGTGCATAATTTCACACTCGTGCATGATGATATAATGGACAATGATGAAGTCAGGCATAACGTTCCTACAGTACACAAATACTATGGTTTGCCATTAGCAATACTTGCCGGAGATGTCCTCTTCTCCAAGGCATTTCAGGCAGTGGCAGAACATGGAAAAAAAGTAGGTTTACCAGACGATACAATATCTCAATTAGTTTCCAAATTATCGCAGAGCTGCATTGATGTAAGTGAAGGACAGGCATTGGATATCGATATGGCTTCAAATACCAAATTTTCATCAGAATCACAATACATCAACATGATAAGCAAGAAGACAGCGGCATTGTTTTCTGTTTCCTGCGAATTGGGTGCTATATGTGCACTTGCAAATAAGATAGATGTTGAAAATCTGGCGGGTTTTGGTAAGAATATAGGAATAGCTTTCCAAATAGTAGATGACCTTATCGGTGTAGCAGGCGATCCCAAGGTAACAAAGAAACCTGTTGGTAATGATATTAGAGGGGGAAAGAAAACCTTACCCATACTTCTGGCAATAAAGAAGGCGAAGGGTATGGATAAAGATAAGATATTGAGAGTGTTTGGCTCCAAAAATGCTACCAGTGCAGAACTAAGAGCATCTGTTGATGTTCTTGTTAGTACTGGGGTTGATGATGAAGTTAGAAAGATGGCAAGATTTTATGCAACAAAGTCAACTAATGCTCTCAAATCATACGACAACAAGGCCAAATATGCCTTGCAGTCGCTTGCAGATTTCATTGTCGAGAGGACGTTATAAATGATCGATGACGAGGTCAAGAGTCTTGTCAGGAAGTTAGCACTGAAGAACGCGTTGGAACATGGCGGCAAAGCCAGATCTGATACAGTGGTAGCAAAAATCATTGGTTTGAAAGCAGAGCTTAGAAAGGAAGCTAAAATGATTTTCGGCGAGGTTAGAGTAATTGTAGAAGATGTAAACAAGTTAAGTGTTAGTGAACAAAAAACGGAGCTAGAAAGAACGGCGCCAGAAATGCTTGTACAGGAACAGAAAGAACAGAAGAACGCTCTACCACCGTTGCCGAATGCAGAAATGGGTAAAGTTGTTACAAGGTTCCCACCAGAACCAAATGGCTATCCACATATAGGTCATGCAAAAGCTGTAATAATTGACGAAGAGTACGCGAAGATGTATAATGGTAAATTGATACTTCGTTTTGATGATACCAATCCATCGAAAGAAAAACTGGAATATTATGATGCAATTAAAAACGGGATAGAATGGCTTGGCGTGAAACCGCAGGTAGTAAAGAACACTTCAGACGATATGGAATTAATTTACAAATATGGAAAACAGATGCTGGATATAGACGCTGCATATGTATGCACATGCACCATTGATACTATCAGAGAAAATAGAAAGAATGGTGCTGAGTGCGAATGCAGGCATATTGATCGGGAGCACAATTTTAATCGGTGGGAGAGGATGTTCGATGAATACAAACCCAATCAGGCTATTGTAAGGTTCAAGGGCGATATGAAGAGTGAAAATACTGTAATGCGCGATCCAACGCTCTTTAGAATAATTGATGGTGAACACCCATTGAAGGGTAACAAATACAGGGTCTGGCCAACCTATGATTTTGCAGCTTCGATAGAAGACAGTGTTGATGGTGTTACACATGCCATGCGAACGAAAGAATACGAACTAAGGAACGAATTGTATTATTCGATCATTGATAAACTGCAATTAAGAAAACCTTTAATGCTAGAATTTTCTAGGTTAGAGTTTGACGGAATGCCCGTATCTAAACGCAAGATAAAACCTCTGGTAGACGAAGGACTGGTAAAGAGCTGGGATGATCCCAGAATGCCCACTTTGATGGCGATGAAGCGAAGAGGTATTCTGCCTGAAGCGATAAGGGAATTTGTTCTCACACTAGGGTTTACGAAGGCAGATACCAAACCTCCTTTTGATGTCCTAGAATCAATAAACAGAAAGATGATAGATTCTTCTTCTATACGGCTATTTTTCGTTGCCGAGCCAGTTATTCTGCAAGTCAGAAACGCCCCAACCAAAAAAATAAAAATAAAAAATCATCCAGATGAGAATATGGGTGTAAGGGAAGTTAACGTAGATGATACGTTTTACATTGCAGGAGATGATGTTAAAAAGATGAATACGGGATCTGAAGTAAGATTGATCGACTTGTACAATGTAAAGATCGAAAATGTTGGAGAGCAGGTAGTTGGAATATACGATGGTGATGAGCTACGAAATATTCCAAAGATACAGTGGGTTAGCAAAAGCGATGCAATTAAAATGAATATTATGGTGCCGAGGGCGCTCTATATAGGAGAGGAATATAACCCTGCCAGTCTGCAAACTATTGAAGGTTATGCTGAATCATATATTTCACGGTTAAAACCTGACGACATAGTGCAGTTTATTAGATTTGGTTTTTGTCGGATCGATTCTACTAACGTTGCTATTTTAACACATAGATGATGTCATATGAAGATCGCTAGAATTATGAATAATTCACTGGAATCATATGCTGTGGTTAATGGAGATATGCTTGCGACAAGGGAAGAAATTACGAAACAACTGAATACAAATCTACCAGAAAGTATAGAGGAATTCCTATCCAGCAACTGGATTGAAACTGTTAAGGATAATCATGTTAGCATATCTGAGCCTATAGATGCATACAAATTGCTACCACCTTTACCTAATCCATCAAAGATCATCTGCCTTGGATACAATTACCTAGATCATGCGAAGGAGCAGGGCGCAACCCCACCAGATGAACCAGTTATTTTCATGAAACCAAGAACGGCATTGATCGGTACTGGTGATGGTATTGTGTGCCCCAAGTTTGTTACGCAACTGGACTATGAGGGAGAACTAGCATTTGTGGTTGGAGAGAAATGTAAAAATGTGAAAGAGGAAGAAGCGATGGAACATGTAATGGGTTATATGGTCTTCAACGATGTATCAGCAAGAGATATTCAGTTTAAGGAAAGCCAGTGGACAAGGAGCAAGAGCTTTGATACATTTGCTCCTTGTGGACCTTGGCTGACTACAAAGGATGAAATTGCGGATCCTCACAATCTGCGTATAATCACTAAGGTTAATGGTGAGGTAAGACAGGATTCTTCTACGAAAAATATGGCATTAAAGATCGACCGGATAGTAGCAAGTTTAAGTAAAGTTATGACGTTAGAGAAAGGGGATATAATAGCAACTGGTACTCCTTCTGGTGTGGCTGTATTTATGACAAACCCGAAGTTTCTGCAACATGGTGATACAGTTGAAATAGAGATAGAGAATCTGGGAAGGATAAAGAATCATGTTACATTTGTTGATTGATTATAATTTATAAATACTGGTTGCAAAACATATGCTATATGGGTAAGGTAGTTGTAGGAAAGAAAGCAGATATACCAAACGGAAAGATGGTACATGTAGAAGCTGCAGGTAAGGATGTGCTTGTAGCCAATATTGACGGCAATTTCTATGCTATGGATGATATTTGTAAACATGCAGGTGCAAACTTGCATGAAGGAGAACTTGCTGGGAAAGTGCTTACATGTCCGTGGCATGGGGCAAAATGGGATGTTACGACAGGAAAGCTAGTTGCTTTTCCAGCGAAGCTACAGGACGAACCGACATACAAAGTAACAGTTGAAGGCGATACCGTGTACGTAGAAGTTTAATTACTCATTATTCAAAAAAATAATGAGTTACTTTGATTTCTTTTTCTTCTCGCTTGCGGGCTGCGTTGCGGTAACCTCGACCTTCTCAAGTTCAGGTTTGCATGCCTTGGAATGCGCGAAATAGTCCTCATATTCCATAAGTTCTCCACAGATCTCACATCGTGTTAGAAAACACATTACAATGAATATGCATTTGCAGGTTTAAAACCTTTTTATGATAACAAACTTTTAAAGCCAGTGTATTTGGTTAAAACCTGTTTTGTGGGTGGTAATGTTGACAACGAAGAAGGAGAAGGGAAAGGAGAACGAGGAAAGGCTTGCTAAAGCAATGGAGATACTTAACGGCGTGGCTGATAATTCAACAACACCAAGAAATATACGGAAAACTGTAAAAGATATCGCGACTTCGTTGCAGGACCCTGAGCTGGGTATTTCTGTTCGTGCAGCCAATGCCATAAGCACGTTGGATGATCTTTCGCAGGATCCGAATATGCCTTCATATGTGAGGGTAACACTGTGGCAGGCTGTCTCTATACTTGAAAGCATAAGAGAGTAACTATAATTTTTGTATGTTGATTTACATATGTGATAAATTTTTTGCCAATATTGTTAGACATAGCTACAAGGTTTATTAGATAATTATGCCTCTAATAATACAATGGCAACCGATAAGATAGAGATTACTGTCGCTGTACTAAATTACGAGAGGGACAGTCAACTACTTGCCAAGGCGCTAAAGGAAGTAGAAGCGATGATTCATAGCAAAAATGAATTTGCTCTTGGTGAGCCACAGTTCACATTTGGATGGTACTTCTTCACATTATCTGTAAGCAGGGAGCTACTGGTTAAACTTACAAATTTACTGGGAAATGAATTTCTCCAAGTAAAAGGAAAGAGTTTTGAAAATAAGTTCGTGAATTGGCTTGCCGCAAGACTGAAACAGCTAGGCTGTGAAATGAAACTTGACCTTAAATCCGAGATAGAAACCTCGAAGTACGGTCTCTTCTGATGAATTAATGTGTGTATGATTTATTGGATTCAATTAAATTGATTTAACAGGATGCGGTCGGCGGGATTTGAACCCGCGTCGCGGGCTTGGAAGGCCAGCGTCCTAGA
>CAYJTD010000057.1:0-8872 GCA_964372525.1 uncultured Nitrosopumilales archaeon
AAATTTTATGATATGGTATACCATTTATTACCATAAAGGTCCTAAATTTCGTACAATATCATTAACAAAAAACAAAAATTTTCTATTCTTTCATATCAGGCAGAATATTCAATATTGCGAATTATTACACGAAATAATCTTTATATCACAAATATTTATATCAACATATTGCAATTATTACAATGAAGCACAATGAGCGGTCAAATTCTTCAGAACAGGGTGTATTTCCAGAACCGTTTTAACAATATAACACCAGAATTGATCGTAAAGGGTGCATGGATAAGCACGGCAATGGCATTGGTTCTTACAATTCCTGCACTGATGACATTCATAGGGCTCTATTATTCTACCAGCAGCGTAATTCTTGGAGCAATAACAGGGTTTTCTCTTCACTTCACAACCCTCGCTTTTGCAACTAGGATAACTAATGCATTGGAATCGCTCTTCAATTAAGCGTAATTTTTACAAAAAGATTAAAATTCCCACCAGAATGCATGAACGTTTGGTAAAACATTGACACGAATTAGCATGCCTAATCGAATCTTTGGTTCTGTCAAATCCTTCACTGCCAAAGGTAAGATGCTTTCCAAAGATAACATGCAGACACTTGCAGAATCTAGGGATATGGACGAACTCGTTACGCGGATAAAAAATACTATCTACCTTGACGCCGTCTCCAAGTTACAGAAACCATACACAGCAGAAGGCGTGGAGAATGCTCTGAGGGAAGACCTAGTGAACTTCCACGCTAGTATGGCAAATATAACTGGCGGCTCGGATGTACTAAACGCTTACTTTGTACGTTACATAATATGGAACCTTAAACTCATTTTAAAGGGCAAAGCATCTGGCAGGCTTTACGAGGAGATCTTGCCGCATGTTAACTTGCGTGCGGAAGAGCTTGTAGGCAGGCGTGATATAGTTGTCAAAGCACTGGTAGCAAAGGATCTTGACGAAGCTGTAACCAGTTTAACTGGCAGTGAATTTGGTGACGATGCGCAGAAGGCTGCAACTACATACAGGGAAAAAGGAGACCTGCAGATATTCGATACATTTCTTGATCATGTGTTTTACAGGGCGCTTGCAAAGGGACTTGCAACAGCTGGCAAGGAACCAGATGTGAAAGCTGTAGTTGTGCCAGAGATAGACGCTTACAACGTTTTGAGTGTTTTACGTGCGAAGTTCTGGGCTCTTAACGAGCAGCAGACAAGGGAAATTGTTGTTGGAGCTACTTCCACAGTTACTGACGACGTAATTCAGAAGATGATAAATGCCGAAAATGTTAGCGATGCTATAGCCGAACTTGGAAACACGGTATACAAGGAAATAATACCACAGCCTACCAACGATATAGAAGCAATTGCGCACCTTGAAAAAGCCTTTGAGAGGATATTATTCAGAAAATATCTTGGTGCATTCAGAACGATGTTCAGTTACGGTACCATGATCTCTGCCATAAAGCTAAAAATGATAGAGGTAAGAAACCTCGCAGCCATTGCATCAGCAGTTGAGCAGAAAGTATCTACAGATGTTGTAATGTCAAGACTTTTACTTGCAGAATAATGATCTATTTCTTCTTCTTTTCCCACAGCAAACTCGTGTACAGCATCTGTGGCACGATCTTCTTGAATTCCGTTCCCTCTCCTACATACCACTTGGGGAACCACTCGTAAAGATGCAACCTTATTGCCTGTATGTAGACAATAAGACCCTCGATCATTATGATACCAATATTGCCACCAATAAGCAGTCCTAGTGCCATGCCCACATCGCCCTGATTCATATTGTATTTGAACGCATCATTGACAGTAACCAAAAGCGCTATATGCACAAGCAGCATTATACCCAGTCTGCTATAGCTTATTGTATGTGATAGCAGTTCCATAGTTCGCACCATTACTATTTCAATTACCGCACCCATGATACCTCCTCCCTCTGTCTCCAAACCATGAGCCTTCCTGTGCTTTTCCTCTGTAATATGACCTAGCATCATAATTGCTATCATAGCAAACAAGATCGGTACAGAGATTTTGGCAATTACCTCTACAGTTGCCCACTCACCAACTATGAAAGTTATCCATGGCACTGGTTCAGTATGAACCCGATCTGTCACGCCAAACATCCCGATTATATCGTACCCAGATCCTATTGCTGCAAGTGTTAGCGCTACAACTGCACCGTACATTACCAGTATGGGTATGTTGTGTGTGTAAACCTCAAGTTTCTTGCCTTCCCTCAAGTTTCTCCTTATGTTCAGTACAAAGGCACTTACAAGGTGAAGTATGCCTATGGCTATGGAAATCTTGAGCACCATTATTACCTGATCAAACGAAAGTTCCGAGACCTGCAGTATACCTACGAACGGAACGTTACGCAGTATATCACTTAGGATTGTAACTTCATGTGTATGCCATCCAAAGAATTCTCCTGTTATCAAACCAGCAATGCTTGCACCTACACCGCTTGCTGCAAGTAATGTACCCCACGTCCTTAAACCTCCCAATCCTCTGTTTCTAAGTAGCATACCCAAACCGAAGAGTAGTAAACCATGACCGAGATCGCCAAACATAAGACCGTAGAAGAGCGGCCAGACAAACGCAATCATCGGCGTCGGATCTGTCTCTCCATATCTGGGTATACCCTGCGTTGCTGTTATGACTTCAAAGGTTTTCAGATATTTGGTATTTGTGAGCAGGGATGGAAGTCCTTCTTTCCTGTGTTCCTCATCGTCTTCATTCACTTCGTCTATTACGCATACCCACGCCTTCGACAGCTTCTGCATCTTCTTCTCCATCGTATTTGGTATATAGCCCTGAATTACTGCAAAGTTTTTGGTACCGCCAGGTTTTCTCATGGTCTCTAAAACGTCCTTCGCAACCCTCGCACCTTCATGAAATGATAAAATCTTTGTCGATATGTTAAGCTTGATCTTCTCTGTACTCTTCTCCAGCTCCTCATTCTTCTTCTCCAGCTCCTTGATCTTTTCCTCTACCTGCTTGTACGCTTCGCTTGGATTCTGTGGCAGCTGCGGAGGTATGACAAATGGATGTGTATCAAAACTCCTTAACACCTTTCCAATTCTCTCCGAGTCTTCTCTGGTTCCAAGTATAACTAACGCAACCTTCATTTCGTTCAGCTCTATCTTTATAATTGGCAGATCTTCAAACGTTCTTTCTATTTCCGGCATCTCCTTTACGTTCACTATAAACATGTTAGCATGAAACCTCTTCAAACTGTTGATCGCTGTAAGATCAAGGCTTATGCTTGATGCAACCTTGAGCGCATCCAGTAGCGTCTGTTGTTCCTCCAGCGATCTTTTAACAGAACCCTGTTCGTTAAGAAGCGATCTGGCTTCTTCAACTATTGTTTTAGACTTGGATTCTAGGTCAGAAACAAGTTGGTTCAGGTCTTCAACAACAAATTCCGTCTTTCCCTTTGGCGCTCCATGGAACATCGTAGCCATCACACCAGTTTCCAGCGGAATGCCAAGTGCCCTGACAACCTCATCGATTGACTGGAATAATTTCTGGGCTCTTAATAGTAAATTGTCAAGTTCTATGTTTATGTATTCTGAACCTTTTGACAAAGGATGAAACCATTCGAGTTCTGCCAGGCTACTCACTGCCTGCGCAGCCTCCTTTCTGGGAAGAATCAACGTTGCCTTCATTAATTTAGCTATTGGCACGTCAGCTGTGATGCGTTTACAGCATCTTTAAAATCTTTCTAGCAAAGAGCTTTTCAACGATTTAATAGATAGTATAATAAATCAGAAAGTACAACGATTTATTTGCGTTATTTATTGTCCCTGTCCCAGTATGATGAACATCATGACTATACCGTAGATAGCAATGGATTCTACCATTCCGATGAATATGAAGACCCTCGACTGCATCTTCGGATTATCACTTATAGCTGCCAGACCTGCAGCACCAACATATCCTAGTCCCACACCAGCACCAAGCGCAGCCAAACCAAATGCAAGTCCTGCACCTATCAACTGCTCTCCGGGTATACTTCTAACCCCTTCCTGTGCAAATGCTTGGACAGTTACAATGCTTGAAATTGATATTGCCAGAACAGCCAGCACCAAGCCATTTTGCTTATAATTCATATGCACCAAACATGCGTGAAAAGCCATATTTAACTATATCCCGCTGTTATCTGCTGATTACGTTAGCATCCGTAAAATTTTGTTTTCTATTTTGAAAGTGTCTTTCTCTCGGCTGTCTTCAATTCTTCCTTGATCTTTTCCACCGCCCTGTCGCGCTCCTGCTTTAGCCTTTTTTCAGCTACACTGTAAAGATCATCTGTTGATTCGCTCATTACATACCCGCCTTCTTATTCTCCAACACAACCTTGACCTTCTTTAACCTAACGAATTCCTCTCGCTCTCTCTCTTCCAGAGTGGCAGTGATGAACCTTATCGAGCTTTCATACTGAGGCATGATAACATATTCTAATGCATTGATCAATCTCTGTGTTCTCTCCAACTCCTTTGCCAAGCTGAATATAGCGTTTTCAAATTCAGCTGCTTTGCATATGCCTGGCAGAACATTTTTTATCAGTTTTGCAGCTTTATCGACTGAAGCATTAGTATCAGCAAAACCATATGACAGCGATTCCAGATTTTTTGTAGATACCTGCAGTGTAGGAACCTTAACATCAACTATTCTTCTTATATTAACATCAACTTCCATACCAGAAGGTGTTAGCATCGCGATTGACTCCAACGTTCCAGTTCCAAGAGAAAGGTAAGCATCAAACACAGCGGCGTATATGGTTTCTAGAGGCGCCCATATGTCTTCCCTAGCCTTGTTAGCCTCTTCGATCATTTCATCTATTCTTTTTAGCAAAACTTCCCTTTTGTCATCAAGTATTTTGTGCACCATCTTTGCTACTTTCAGGGAACGCTTGATCCTGATGAGCTCGATCTTTGTTGGTAAAGCGCCCTTTCCAAAAGAAGCCGACATGTTTTATTTCGCCTTATAGTGCTGTTTTACATAGTTCTCTTTAATCTTCGTCAGTTCGCCTTCTGGCAGCAATGATAGCACGTCCCATGCTCTTCCAAGAGTTTCTTCTAACGTTCTGTTTTCGTCGTGGCTCTGCTTCAAAAACTGGTCTTCAAAAAGATCTCCGAACTCCAAATATTTCAGATCGACTCCCGTAAGACCTGCCTTGCCAACTATTTCAGATAACGCTCTTACCTCCTGCGCTCTTGAATAAGCGTCATACAATTGGTTGCTAACTTCCATATGATCTGCTCTGGTCTTACCCTCTCCCACACCGTCCTTCATCAGCCTGCTCAAACTCATGAGCACACCGGCTGGAGGATACAATCCCTTCCTGAACAACTCTCTGCTAAGCACGATCTGACCCTCAGTAATGTATCCCGTTAGATCTGGTATTGGATGCGTGATGTCATCTGCGGGCATCGATAAGATTGGCATCTGCGTTATGCTGCCCTTCAACCCCTTCACCTTTCCAGCACGTTCATAGATCATTGCAAGGTCTGTGTACAGATATCCGGGATAGCCCTTCCTGCCAGGCACCTCTTCCCTAGCAGCACTGATCTCTCTTAACGCTTCAGCATAGTTTGTCATGTCTGTTATGATAACAAGAACATGCATGCCAAGATCGAATGCTAGGTATTCTGCAACTGTCAATGCAACTCTTGGTGTTATGATCCTTTCAATAGCAGGATCGTCTGCAAGGTTAAGGAAAAGCGCACTTCGCCTCAACGCACCGCTTTCTTCAAGGCTTCGCTTGAAGTACTGTGCTTCGCTATGTTGCACACCTATTGCAGCGAACACGACTGCGAACTCTTCACTGCTTCCCAGTACGGTTGCTTGCCTTGCAACCTGAGCTGCAAGTATGTTGTGGGGCATGCCAGAACCAGAAAATATGGGAAGCTTCTGTCCCCTGACAAGTGTTAGCATGCCATCAATAACAGAAACACCTGTTTGAATAAAGTCCTCTGGGTAGTCGCGTTTTACAGGATTAATTGGAGCACCATTTACATCGCGAAAATCTTCAGCTATAGGTTCTGGTAAACCATCGATGGGTCTGCCTAAACCATCAAATATTCTGCCTAATAGTTCCTGTGTGGCTGGCATCTCCATCATCTTGCCCAAAAACCTTGCCTTTGTACCTGTTATGCTTAGACCCGTAGTACCTTCAAAGACCTGAACTACTGCCTTACCAAAACCAACCTCTAACACTTTACCAAGCCTTGTTTCGCCATCAGTAGTTTCTATCTCAACAAGTTCGTCGAACGATGCCCTAGTTACACCGTCTATTACAACCAGTGGACCCTTGATCTCCTGAACCTTTGTGTACTCTACACCTGCTTCAGCCAACTATCTGCTCAACCTCTTGCTTTCCGCTCAGTTTCTTAAACTGGGCAAACATATCATTACCAAGCTCATCAAGCTTTCCAAGCTGATCGTCAGGAACTTCGAACTTAGCTTTAAGCATCCTAGTAATTATGGGCATCGCCCTGACATCTGCAAGTGAAACACCTTCCTTCAATGCTTTGTTTGCTTCCTTATGGAAGTCTACCATAAGTTTCAATAATTTCAACTGCTTCTTCGGCCCACAATAAGTATCAATCTTGTCGTATGCACTCTGCTGCAGTATACCGATCTTGATCATCCTAGCTACTTCGAGCACAAGTTTCTCTTCGTCAGGCAATGCTTCTGGGCCTAGCAATCGAACAATTTCCTTCAACGTATCTTCCCTCTGTAGAAGGAAGTAACCTTCACCTCTCAACTTGTACCATTCTTTACCAACGTTCTCTTCCCACCACTTTGATACGTCTTCTAGGTAACCTGAATAGCTTAACATCCAATTAATTGCTGGATAATGTCTGGAATAAGCAAGCCTTGTATCGAGTCCCCAGAAGGTTTTGATGAACCTGATGGTATGTGTGGTAACCGGTTCTGTAAAGTCAGCACCAGATGGCGAAACCGCTCCAACAAGTGTTACAGATCCAGTTCTATCTGGACTGCCAAGTGCTTTGACTCTACCTGCCCGCTCGTAAAATTCAGCTAACCTTGAAGCAAGATACGAAGGATACCCTTCCTCTGCTGGCATCTCCTCAAGCCTTCCACTCATCTCCCTCAACGCCTCTGCCCACCTACTCGTTGAATCTGCTACAAGCACAACATCATAACCCATATCCCTGTAGTACTCTCCTATTGTTACACCAGTGTAGATGCTTGCCTCCCTTGCAGCTACCGGCATATTGCTCGTGTTTGCCACAAGTACAGTTCGCTCCATGAGCGGCCTACCAGAACGTGGATCTATAAGTTCAGGGAACTTGATCAGCACTTCAGTCATTTCATTGCCACGCTCACCACATCCGATGTAAACAACAACCTTCGAGTCTGCCCATGCAGCTATCTGGTGCAGTGTTACAGTCTTGCCAGTTCCAAAACCTCCAGGTATCGCACCCGTGCCTCCCTTTGCTATGGGGAAGAATGTGTCTAGGATACGCTGGCCAGTTATTAGTGGAATATTCGGATCCAGTTTTTGTGAATACGGTCTTGGTTTTCTTACAGGCCAGTACTGGTACATTAAAACTTCAGTCTTCCTGCCGTCACGTTCAACAGTAGCCAAAGCATGTTCAAGATCATAACTACCCTCTTTTTCAATAGCAGTTACCTTGCCTCCATGATGATCTGGTCGTAACATAACAGAATGCAAAACTAATGGCGTTTCTTCTACTTCTCCTATTTTGCTTCCAGGTTCGATCTCATCACCTACTTTCACCGTAGGCGTAAACTTGAATTTCTTCTTCAAATCTACAGGCGTTGTGCTTATGCCCCTACCAATAAAAGCACCAGAACGTTTTGCAATATCATCCAGCGGTCTCTGTATCCCATCATAAATTCTACCGATTACACCAGGACCCAATAGAACGCTCAACGGCTGACCTGTACCAACTACAGGTTCGCCAGGCCTCAGACCCGCAGTAGATTCGTAAACCTGTACGAATGCAACATCACCCGTTAACCTGATTACTTCACCAACAAGTTGTGATTCGCCAACCTTAACAGTTTCGTACATTTTAGCATCTGCCATACCATTGGCCCTTACTGCCGGCCCACTGATCCAGACTATCTTACCTTTTGCTACCATTACATATCACTTCATGAACATCACGGCGATATCTTTTCTTATGATGGGTTTCAGGCGCTCTAACCTAGAATCTAATGTGTTATCGTAAACCATAGAACCATCTTTAGACATAACCCTTAACCCACCAAGAACATCAATTGCCTCATCTTTAACCTTGATCTTCACATTAGCATTACGTCCCACTTCTGAAGCTATCTTCTTTACAGCATTCCTGTCCTTCTCATTGCACTCCACAACTACCTCTTCTGTATTGACGGCGTTAAGACCATCCTCTAACAGTTTCTTTATCATGGAAGAATATTTGTCACTGCTCCTTACAGAGTCGATCTTTGTCTTGGCCTTTTCAAACGCATTTCCCACAGCTTCCTCAACGAGCACCAGCTGCTTGTTTCTTGCAGAGAGCTTGCTATTTCCCACGATCTGCCTCTTCAGGTTTTCTGCCTGTTTTTTAGCATCATCTATGATTTTATTGTAATCAGATTCTACAGCATTTTTTGAAGATATTAATTTTGTAACGGCGTCATCATAAGCGGCATCAATTTTTGAGATCATATCACTTTCTGCCTGCGATAAAACTTTGTCTACTGTTCGCTCTAGAGCAGAATGTGTATCCATATAATGCAAAGCACAAAACTAGGGCATTTTAACCTTACTGATCTTTTCTTAACTTAGTCTTAACTTATCATCTTGATGAACTTGAGAGCCATACTCTGCTCATTATATGACATGGATA
>CAYJTD010000058.1:0-8587 GCA_964372525.1 uncultured Nitrosopumilales archaeon
TATTCAGCAAAAAAGTTTTGGTCTTGTAATATAATGTGCAATAAATTAGTTAGTTAAGTGTAACATTCTCCAACCTTTTCTTGTTTACATTCCTTTTGTTTATTCACGTTATTTATTTTCAAAAGTAATTCGCCTATAGATATGCCGACTAGATGGTTTACTTCACATTTCATCAGTTTCAGGCTCATCAGTTTCATCACTGTCTCGATCTCAACGAATGTCAACCTGTTCGTATTAACCTCATCGCTGAGCATTTTATCAAGTTTTTCATATATGTCATTAATTAGTTCCCATCTTAGTGCTGGAAGGTCTCCCTTTACAGTGCCATTACCGTTACCTCTTCCTTCCATCCGTTCTTCGGTTGCTACCATTGTTCAGTAATATTGTTATAGAAACTATTAAAGGGGACCATTGTCGTACGACAATAATACTACCAATTAATCTAAATGACTAATTATGATTATGTAAAGTGCTAATACGAAATATAATTGACAAAAATATAACATCTCATGGCGTAACGTAGCATATCAGGCAGCGCGCAATATACTTGCATTCTCCATTAATATGATAAAACCAATTTACGAATGATTTTGCAAGTATCATATATGAAATGCAGACAAAGTAATTCTGTATATTCGATAATTTTCAATTTTAGAAGTTTTAATCATAAAGGCTCAATGTGCTTAATTAATTAACAAAAGAAATAACAAGACGTAACTATGTCGAATCCTTATGATAGATTACACAGGTCAGAGGATGAAGTAACTAGACTGAAGAAGCAAGTATCTACCATGAGGAAAGTGTCAATCACAGCTGTTGTGCTCAGTGTAGTATCGGTTATTGGAGTTGTCTTCCTGCTTACCGCTTCTGCGTTACCTACATTTTCTATTGGTGTTCCTAGTTTTCCCTTTAATCTATCGGATCTTCCAAAGCTCCCATCATTAAACACTAATGATATGCGGGAGGAAAAAGATGCTACCGTAGGAAGTGGTTTACAATACGTTGATACAGATAATGACGGTTTGAGTGACGATTTTGAGCGAAATGCAGGAACAGACCAGTATAAGATTGATACAGATAATGACGGTTTGAGTGATAAAGAGGAAATTAGGTTAGGTTCAAATCCTTTGATTTCAAATACTGATGGTGATAGATATGCAGATGGTGTTGATATGGATCCAACTTTTTACAATGTTGCAACGATAAATGCTACTCCTTATAATCTGAAAGTCGAAACCAAAATGGATGATAGTATAGTAGTTGAGGCTCTAAGCGGGAAACGCTACATGAATCCCTTTACTGTTCTCTATAACGTGCAAGTAGATATAGATGTCAAAAATATTGGAACAGATTATACATCATTTGTAAAGTATGATGTCGTTTTTACGGTAAACGGTGAAGTGGTAAAAAGAATTCCTGAGACTCTCGCAATATTAGATGCTGGTCAGACGATAACCAAACATTATGGAGACGATATCAAGCTTGTCGATTTGCCAAAGAATGTAGTTGATAAGATAGTTAAAGAGAGAGTAGCTAACTTCAATGTGGATATTCAAAATATTTCGTTTGAAAGTTCATTTTAAATAATAGTAATAACCATCTTCATCAGTTCATTGCTTTTTGTTAAATCTAAATCCCAGAGGCCGTGTTGGTCGTCTGGTGTACCACATTGTGGAATGGTCTATGAATTCACAACCTAAGCACTTTAGCAACAAGCAATCACCCAGTATCCAGAACCGTACATTATTAGATCCACATCTTCTGCAACGCGAAGGTGTTTCATATCTCATATTACACTGTACAATACTGTTGTGAATTAAATACTTTATTCAAGGTTAGCTACATGAAAAGCAAAATCAATCCATACAACTTTAGGAAATGTTAGCAATTGGAATTCCTATACGCTATAATGCCAAGCAAATGTATAACATTAACATTTAATATCTTTACAAACTACAGATAAGAGGAATAAAATTGGTTAAACCAGCATATTTCCCAACGTATCCAAGTGAGGGTGGAACCAGACTTTGCCCTAGATGCCAGAAGGGCGAATTAGTAGGCGCTATAGAAGGGAGTTATATTGCAAAACAATATGGCAAATATATGGCATCGGTAAAAAGAACCGTGTTTTACTGCAACAATCCTACATGTGATTACGAGAACGTTCTTAGAGTAGTTGAAATGTAGCCATTAGGTTTGGAATTCAATAAATAATTTATCAAATAAATAAAACTTAATTGCATGCCTCTGTATACATATAGTATGACAAAAATAATTAGCATGAAATTAAGCGATGAGGAGTACCTTGACCTTTTGAAGATATGCAGAATGACCAAGTTTTCCTCTGAAGATATACTAAGAGAATTGGTATTGGGCTTTCTACATGGAAGAGATGCAGAACTTATAGAGAGGGTCAGCCAGATCAGTACCATTAAGAAGTTAAACGATGCAACGATCTATGACAGAAGAGGCAAGTTGATTTTGGAGCCTCAAGAGAGTTTAAACAAAGATACCATAAACGAAACTGATACGAGTTATTCAGAGAAGAAAGAAACCGCTTAGATAATACAGCACTACCTCTACTGGCACATGAATATGTAACTTAACATTTAATATCTTCGCAATTGATAGATCAGCTATGGGTGCGGTTGAGAATAAGCCTGAATCCTTGTCGAAAGGTCCTGCAGGGGGGCTTAATGGAACTTGTCCAAGGTGCAAGAAGGGTGAATTAAGAGCAATTCCTCCTGGCAAATACGTCGCAATGCGACATAACAGGAAAGTGGAGTTGATTAACAGAGCGGTGTATCAGTGCAACAATCCTGACTGTGACTACGAAAACGTGGCTCTGATATTCCAGATGTAGAATCATAAAATTAATGGAATGTTCGCCTTGGATATCAAATGGTAATTAAAATTAGTTAGAATTAAAATTAAGATCGGCCAAAGGATAACATCTAGTAAAAGTATTAACTGCAAGTAAAAAACATGCAATATTCGTCGCACAAGTAGTGAACTGACTTACTTGCCTCTTAAAATACTGAGATGGTAATCTTTTGTATGATGAGAGGCTCTGATACAAACACAAACTGGAAACATGCAAGACCCAGACATATGTGTCCCAAGTGTAGAGGTTATCTTTTTCTAGATCAATGCACTAACTGCAGCTACAGAATTGGTGACAAGCCTAATGATGAAGAATGGTTAAGCATCATTACTCCATGATCTTTACGTACTGATGCTTATAGATTTTCATGTTATTCGAAACAGAACTGTTTTCTACCATCATAAATACTTCAGATGTCGTTCTTCATCATTGCAATCAACTGACAGATGTAGCAAATGTGGTATATTAATTGACAAATCATAGATGCAAAATCAAAGAAAAAGTTCGTCAAACAATTAATTTTAACAGAAGCAATACTGATAGCGGCAGTGGCACTGCTTTACGTACTATAAGAAATTTATTCGTAAGAGATTATGCCTTACCATTAAGCACAAACGTACCAATTGGCCCTTCTTTGATTATTCCTCGCTTTATCGCTAGCAAAAGGAAGTCACTAATCATTTTAGTAGACACATTCCGGAACTGCTGTCTCAACTCGTATGAACCGCATTCACCTCTAAATCCCATCAGCATCCTCACTTGCTGCAGCATCTCATTAAATAACACATCATCCATTTCTGAGAAGTACGTTGTAACCTGCGAACTACTCTTTTTTGC
The DNA here is from genome assembly GCA_964372525.1 of uncultured Nitrosopumilales archaeon. GTDB lineage: Archaea > Thermoproteota > Nitrososphaeria > Nitrososphaerales > UBA213 > CAYJTD01. The sequence continues at coordinate 3,722 of CAYJTD010000058.1, forward strand.
CTTACGTCTTTCTGTATGTACCTTGCTTTTTGATCGGATGTGTTTCTGCAATTTCTTCTCTTGAACTAACCTTGTTATTTGAATGTGTAAGTAATCCCGTTACTTACGTGGCTTTCAGAAGTAACTGACATACTTGTTCAAATAACATGGTGCACGAATAGTTCAGGATGTACATAGACGAAACCAGTGCTAAAAATAAACGTTATAGCAACTGGATCGATATCCTTTTGGATACTCCAGTTCCTGATGGAAGGCATCGTCTTATAGAACATGTATTAGCCCCATACCTGATAAATATGAGAAATCTAGAGCTAGGTAAAGCAAAGCAGATCGTCGAAGATTGGGTTGAACGATGTGAAACTTATGGACCGGCTAGAGGTAACATCAATGCGTTTGTCGAGCGTGCTTGTTATAACACTCAAAAATTCAAGCGCAAGCCAAAAGATTTGAGTTGGTTCAAGAATAATCACAGAAAAGTATATGTCATGATTTCGAGCATTGCAGAGGGTTATGGAATTGATCTGGAAGCCGCATAGATAGTTGGTAGATGCCAAGACTTCAGGGAATCACTCTTTCTTTCTTTTTCATTTCATTTCATTACTTATTAGCTCTAAAGAAGAGAAGGTAACTTATCTGCATCATTAGTCAATAACAATTATCTCATCTAGACATTTCTCTATCACTTCAAGCAGCTTTGCTTTAGTAACAGGTTTCCTTATACAGTCCAGCACTCCATACTGTTTCTTCAAATCCTCTAGCTGTATATCTGTGAAAGAGGAAGCAGTGAATGATACTATTCTGTTATGCGCAAGAGCAGGATCTTCCCTTACTTTTTTCATCACATCAATTCCAGTAACGTCGGGCATTGCTACATCTAGCAATATCAGATCAAATCTATTTGTGTATAACAAGTTCAGACATTCTGAAGCGTTATTCGCCGTGCTACAACTATATCCATAGGATTCTAACATTAATTTTACTACATCGGTTATAGCCTTGCAATCATCTACAACTAAAATATTCTTCATCTGTGTTTACCTCCTACAGGAACCGAAAAGTGGAATGTTGTTCCTTTACCCTCTTCACTCTTCACCCAGATCTTGCCTTTATGTGCTTCAACTATACCCCTACAAATGGCTAAACCAAGACCCGAACCACCTGCATGTCTGCGCAAGGATGCGTCTACCTGATAGAACTTCTTGAACAGGTTCTGTTGCTTCTCCTTGGGTATGCCAATACCATTATCTTTCACAGTAAACACCACCGAACTGGCATCTCTCGTAGCATGAATCTCAATTCTGCCTCCATGTGTGGGAACAAACTTTAGAGCGTTGCCTACCAAGTTGTTGATCACCTGAAGAATTCTCTCCGGATCACATCGCAGTATTATTTGTGGATCCGTGCCATCTAGCAATTCGGTATCTTTGACTTTAGCAATCGGAACAAGTCTCTTGATAGAGCGATCTATTATTTCTTTAGCTGTTACATCGCGCATTTCAAACTTTATTTTGTCTAATTCTAGTTTATGAACATCCAATACATCCTGAATCAGCTGTAGTAAGGAGAGCGCACTATCATACATCACCTGAATCTTCTCTTTCTGTTCGTTACTTAGACACCCCAATGTACCATCTAACAATAACTCGCAGTATCCCTGTATTGGCACTAAAGGAGTCTTCAACTCATGTGTTATCATGGAAGAAAATTCAGCCTTGGCCCGATCAATTTCTTGCAGTTTCTGAATTTCTGACATGTCTTTGATTATAGTGTTACTTCCAATCAGGTTACCATCTTCGTCAAATAAATTAGAGGCACTGATTAATGCTGGGAAGATGGTTCCATCTTTTCTCTTAAGCCATACTTCTTTATTCGAAACATGCCCTGTCTTCTTCCATGTTTCAAATGATTCGTGTATAGCGTCAAGACTCTGTTCAGCTGCGTGTTCGAATATAGATGCCCCAACCAGTTCTTCCTTCGAGTAACCAAGATGTTCTGCGTAAGCCTTGTTACAGTCAAGAATGATTCCCTTTGTGTCTATCGTACGGCAAAGGTCCGGCAACCCTTCATAGAGATTTCTGTATCTTGATTCAGCTGCCTTAAGACGCTTGGTCGATTCTTTTAGAGACATTACCATAGAATCAAATGACTTGGCAAGAAGGTCTAGTTCGTCGTTTATTGATGGATTAGGTTCTCTGCTGTACGGGTATATTCCCGTAGCGTTCCCATAAATATGGTATGCAATGCCAGTCATTATCATAAATTAGATATTATTGATTATAAATATAGAAGAAACAATGCTACGCACAGACCTAGTAAGTAACATTGAGCTTTAACATAGTCAAATGGGTTCCTGAAGGGTGCGACAGGAGTTGTTCCTATAAAACTGGTTTGCTTGTGATAGAATTCATGATCTTCAGGTCAATAACTATGTTATTCAAATTTTATAAAGGGGATTATAGAAGGTAATACCGTAGAAAGGGTAATGGATCTAGCATTGGAACCGAAATTGGTTAATAGGGTTACTGATTTGCTGAACATACTGTCCAAGAAAGATGCTTTAGAAATTTTCCTACTTGCAAAGGACGGCTTGAAGGCTGAAGCAGATACGCCTCAAAAGATTGGTTTGACCAGGAAGCAATACTACACCAGACTGAAGCAGCTTGTTGATAATGGCCTCATTGACAAATTCGGTGATATGTATTTGCACACAACACTTGGAAGTTTCATACATCAAAAGCATATCCTGGAGTTGAGCGAGTCCATAAAGAACGTAGAGGAGATGAAGATGGTTGATACTTTAAAGCGAACAAGGCAGTTTTCAGAAGACGAGATTTCTGGCTTTATTCACAAGGTAACTGGTACAAGTATTACAGCTAGTACAGCACCGCAAATAAGATTTGCTACCACATATGAGCATATGGTGTCATATGTAATGGAGCTAGTAGAGCTCGCCAAAAGTGAGATCTTACTTGCGTCCAGATTCAAGAATGATTTGATCATTAATAACATACTTCTAAAAGCCAATGCTGGTGTTAATGTTAGAATTATAGGTGATACAAATCTCATACGAAACTACATAAAGAATGAGGGAGAAAAGCTGCAGGTAATAGACAAACATTCCATAGAGCGTGTTATTGTAACTGGAAATCCTTGGTATCCAAACAAAGATAATGTAGATAGAAAACTTAGGGATGTCCCTTTTAGTATGATTGTAGTTGATGGGAAAGGAGTGGGACTAGAGGTTGTTGACAGATTTGAGAGTGATAAATTCAAACATGCTCTATTTGTAAAAGATGAGGTGTTTGCTCAGGAAAGTAAAAAAATCTTCGATACTTGGTGGGATAGTGCTAAAGAAGATGACCTTCTAAAGCTCGTTGAAGAAATGGCGCCGTCGAAATCAAATAGTTAGTACTCCTAGAATTGACTATTAGAATGGATTAGAACATTTGTATCGCACCAATCAATAAAGCAAGCTGAAGTAACAAATGTAATGTACGCATCTTATACCTGATTTTCATCACAGAATTTCTATCAGCGAAATTACCGCCAAGAGATCTTAATACTATTATCATGCTCGTAGAAGTACCTATAATCAAAAACAGCCCTACTAGATCCATACTGAGCAGCTCATAAACTAAAACTGTTCCAAATGTAATTAACAAAACAATTGATAGAGCCATGGCGATCGTTGACTTGACACCTATAACTATTGGAAATGTACGCCTTTTGGCCTCTCTATCTCCTCTTAAATCACCGATATCACCCAATGATCCTAAAATAAAAAGTGATGCAAAACTCACTAACGCCACATAAATTACATATGTTGGTAGAATTCCAACGGCCAGACTACCTACGAGTGATGTAAGAAGAGCGCCTGTCCCAGCTATAATTGTTTTAAAGGGGAATCTGCCCTTTAAACTGATTTTTGGATGTGAGTATGCAATTCCCAACAATATGAACGCAGCCAAGGATAGTGTTGCAAGCATATTCGTCGTTAAAATCAAACCAATACTAACAAGATTTAGTAAAGTCGTAAGTAACAACAAATCATTCTTGGTAGCTTTTCTAGCAACTAATGGTCTGTTAGTGGAGTTAGCCTTGTCAATTTTCACATCATAGACATCGTTGTAGATGTATGTAGCTAATGATGCAAAATATGTTGCAAATGCTACAACTGCAAGTCCAAAAAACTCAATCCTACCATCAAATGCTATCAGCATTGAAATAATAGCTGGTCCAACATACATGTATACCTGAGTTCTATTTTTTGCAAAATGGTACAGAATTTCAAGATAGTTCTTTCCCTCACTTCGTAAGCTAATACCTGATACTCGTTGCCCAGTTTCAGAATTAACATTCAGCCCACGGACCCTAATGGTGTGTTTAAACACAATCTATTTCTCATGTGAAGATAATTAAAGTTTCCTTATTTGGATACTAAAAGTATGGAATAGCAATAAATAGATACTGATCAAGAAGTAATGACCTAAAAAAGAGGAAATTTTCACAGATTAGTCTCCCTTTTAGGAGGTAATTTTTGGCATTATAGCGCGGCCAGAATTAGAACATCTACTTGTTTTTGCTCCAAACCCTGAATGTTGTGGCATACAAAACAAGCCCATGAGGATTATTAGAATATTTTTGGATCCTTTCTAACATATGATCAAATTCGTTTTGCGACATCAAATCATTTTTTATTATTTGTGGCTCCAATGTTTTAGCGAGCTGTACACCAAGGTTGTTAAATGGCTTTTTATCCGTAGTTACGGTTACAGTGTATGCATAAACGTCTGGTTGGAAGTCTAATTCTGAAAACATCTTGTAAAGTTTTCTAGCAATAAAAGGATCCGAACCGTTCATCTGTAG
>CAYJTD010000059.1:0-8540 GCA_964372525.1 uncultured Nitrosopumilales archaeon
GATATAGGTGCATGACTTACTTATCTATGTCTTTAAATCTTAACCTGTTGCCCTCATGCCAGCATTTGATTCTGTATTGAACTTCGCTGCTGTTTCTCTGCTGTGCATGTGATCATGTAATATGCCGTTCTTTATCAACAATTTTTCTTGTGATTGTACTCCTTCATCATCATATTTGTAATGACCCAAACTACGCTCTATAGTTGGATTATCAGAAACTGTTAGCGCATCAGAGCCTACCCTCTGACCTATCTTCCCTGCCCACCATGCGCCTCCAGCCCACGCCATCTCATACCCCAGTACCCTGTCAGCCTCAGATGGGTGCCCGAGAATTTCATGTGTAAGCAAGGCAATAAAATCGGGATTCATCACTACTTTCGCTTTATGCTCCTTCACAGGTTTTGCGTCTATCAGTTCTGCAGCCTTTTGTGCAATATCTTCGGCAGTATTGTGAACATCAGCGTACTCTGTCAGCATCTCCACACCTCCACGCCCGCCTTCTGTTCCAGAAACATTTTGTGTAAGACCAGATTCATGTGCAGTAGCGGAAAGGTCAGTTACAGTATCAATATAGTCCTGTAAGATCTTTGTACCATCGCTGCTAGCAAAGAATTTTTCAACATGTTTGTATCCTATTGAGATTGATGATTTGTTAATTCTCTGACTCGTTCCCCTGATTATCTTATCGCAGTCCTTCGCTATCTGTACCAGTTCTTCCATCAACTCTCTTGGATCCTTCTTGTAGCTGTAAATCACATTATCGGTGAATGCCTTTGTATCAGCAAGAACGACCTTGTTCTTTACATGCATGCTAGAACTCTTTGCCAGCTTGAATGCTTGTTCAGCAGCATTTTTTACATCGCCAATACCATCAGGGTTTGTAAATGCATAGAATCCCCATGCGCCGTCAACTAGTACGCGTATGCCTATACCAGAGTTCTGCGTCGAAGCAAAGTGTTCTATAGAACCATTCTCTATTAACAATCCTTTGTCGGAACTTACCTCAAAACGTGCATCTGCATAACTTGCTCCCAAACTCCTTGCATGATCAACAGCTTTAAGCGCAAGGTCTTCTGAGCTCACGATACTACTATCGCAAAAAGGTGATAAAAATCAAAGTGTTTAGAAATTAATCGATGTATTCCTTATAAAGCAGTGAAAAGAAATATTAAAAATATAGTGGGCTGGGTATATGCGAATATTACAAACTTCAGACAACCATCTTGGTCAGATAGCGTATTCTAAGGTCGATCCAGAGACTGGTCTGAACGCGCGAGGCTTAGACTATTTAAATGCCTTTAAGAGCATAGGCAGGGCAGCTCTAAATGAACACGTAGATGTTTTCGTTATCGCTGGTGATTTATTTGCAAGTTCCAATCCGCACCAATATTATGTGCTTGAGGTTACGCGCCTTCTAAAACGCCTTTCAAAGGCCGGTATAATGACCCTAATAGTAAGTGGTAATCATGAAACACCCAATACGGCATCTGGGCTCAACCCTTTGACATTTCTGAGCGAAATAGATAACGTCTTCGTTGCTACCGAACCTAGCACCTTCATTCTGGGAAGTTATGATTTCGTATGTGTGCCTGCGCCCTTAAAATTTGATGAGATGAGCAACAATTTTCCCGCCTTGATTGATACGGCGCTAGAAAAATCAACATCTGATAGGAAAATACTTGTTGCGCATGTACCGGTTGAAGGTGCGCAGCTAGGATCAGAGGCAGTGGTAGAACCTTTTGCTGGTGAATATGTAAAGCCTAATCAAATTCCCGATAAGTTTTCCTATGTTGCTCTAGGCCACATGCACAAGTTCCAACAGATAGAGAATTCATTGCCGATGTTCTACTCTGGTTCATCTGAACGCTTTGATTTCGGAGAGGAAAGTAGTGATAAATATGCACTCATCGTGGAGTTAGAGGAAAGAATCAAGGTAAAACCTGTTAGATTGCCAATAAGAAAGATGATTACTGTAATTGATTTTGACTGTTCCGGATCTTCTGGATCAAAAATAGAAAAGTTCGTCTTGGATTCAATCGATATAAGAGCGAAGGAATTGAAGAACGCTCTTGTAAGAATCAAACTTGAAAATATAGACATGCATGAAAATAGCGCTATAAACTGGGAACCCATAATAGAGAAATTGGAAGAGTATAAGGTCTTTGATTACAAAATACAGGCAAGAACAACGGTATCATTGCCAGGAACTGGCAAGCTTGGTGAAAATTATATTCTGCTACCGGCAAAAGAGCTGGAACTTTACGTAAAGGGAAAGAGAAAGTATGCAAATAAAGCGCAGACACTCCTGAAGATCGGTAACGAAATAATAAAGAAGGCTGAGAAAGAATGAGAATCAAAAAACTAGTTATAAAAGGATTCATGCGATTCAAGGAGCAGCAGGAGATAGTCTTTCCAGAAAACCAAGTTACATTGATATCTGGTGAAAATGGTGCAGGTAAAACATCTATTCTTGATGCAATCTGTATTGGCCTATATGGCAAAACATTCAGAACTTCCTTCGAGCCAGATGCAGGCTTTCTTACTGCAGTAGATCTTGTGAATCATGATTCAACAAAAGCGTCTGTACACGTAGAGTTTGAGAATTATGGGCATAACTTCATCGTCAAACGTGAAATAACCAGAAACAATTCTAACGGAGAGCTACTTGAAGACGGAGAGGTAAAGGCAAAGAATGGTAGTGTATTTGAATATGTAACTACAAAGGCGCTTGGTTTGGATTGGGATGGGTTCACCAAATCCACGGTGATACTGCAGGGAGAGATGAATGCACTTACAGATGCGCTCCCCGCAACTAGAAGGGATGCGTTCATAAAATTATTTGGGCTTGATAAGTATAGCCGTTACGAGCAGATCGCTAAAGCCGAAATGGAAGGGAAAAATCTATCTATTAAAGAGCTGGAAGCTGCCAATGAGGTTCTTGCCAACGAAGCCGCTAAGATACCGCAGGTTGAAAGTTCTATTAAACGGTTGGAGAAGACAATAAAAAAACTGGAACAGCAGAAAGCAAGCTCTGGAAAGAAAGTCAAACAAATAACAAAACTGAAAAGAGATGTAGAGAGAGACTACAAGACATACGTAAAATTAAACGAAAGGATCGATAGCATAAATACGCAGATTACTAACGCGGAAAAGACAGTAGAGAGCAAGAAAAATGATCTTAAACAACTTGCTGCTATACAGAGTAGCACACCATCTCTCAAGAAATCATATGATAAACTTTTTTCACTAACAAAATCTCTGAAGAAAATGAAGCCGTTACAGACACGATACGAAGGGTTAGACAGAAAGATGGCTTCTCTGAAAAACTCACTGAAGGATAAAAAGGAAAAGCTTGCAGATATACAGAAGGATATAGAGATATCAAAAATTGCGATGAGTAAGCTGAAAAAACAAATCCCAGCTGCAAAACAAATCAAGATGGTAAGAGAAGGAATGGCAGCACTTGAACGAAAGAAAGTTGTACTTGAAGAAAACCAGTATCAGCTTGCTGCATTGCTAAACGTCGCGATAAATACTGTAAATGAATTGAAAACAAATATGAATAAAATCAAGAATAAGCATACATGCCCAGTTTGTGCGCAGAAGATACCAGATACTAAAAATGTGTTGAAGCACTATGTAAAGGAAATAAAAACACTCGAGGCAGATATCAAAAAGAAACAGATTAGATTAAAATCAGTATCTATAGAACTACATAATATAGATAAAAAACTTGCCGCTGTTGGAACTAAGAATAGTTTAGAGAGCATTTACAGCAGGCAAAGTGAGCTGCTTGAGGAAGGCAAGAGAATGAATACATTGAACAGTAAAAAGGAAAAAATAATGAAAGAAGTTGAGCGTGTCAACAAGGAGATTGAAAAGTACAATAAACAGATAAGATCCTTGCGCTTTAATGTAAATGAGTATAATACACTTGAGAGAAAGGTTTCTTCGTTAAGGCAGGAAAAAGTTGCAGAGAAATTCTCTAGTACACAGGCGCAGCTAAAACAACTGCCGAAACTAGAGAGTGAAATAGGTATGATGAGTTCTAATTTATCGAAGATGGAAAAGGAACGAAAACGACTACTTGTGCAGATAAAGAAACTCAAGGATATAGAGAACAGGTTCGCCGCTGTGAAAGAGGAACTTCAGTCAGCTGAAAATGTTTACGACCAAAATACTGTTACACTTGCAAAGGAACAGACCAACCACAAAACACTTGCAAATCAGAATATAGAATTGAAAAAGAAGGAGAAGAAACTTCAAACTAATGAGGATGAAATTGAGAAACTACGGGAAGATATGTCTGCATCTGAAGAACTCATGCTCATATTCAAGGATATCCCAGAAAATATTTTGAAGAGAATAATACCACACGTTGAAAAAGAGGGCACTGCTATAATTAACGAACTGTCAGAGGGCGCAATAACTACAATAAATATTGACAGTGAAACCCTTAACATAGGTGCTACATTGAGTGGAGAGGTACGACCTATACAGTATTTTTCAGGTGGACAGCAGACCAGAATAAACATGGCATTGCGCGTAGCCATTTCTAGAATATTGAGCAAGATACCATCTACTGAAGCTCAAGCATTTGCTACGATGCAGACACTTTTCATAGATGAAGGCGACTTTGGCAATTTGGACGAGTCTGGTGTGAGAGATGCGATGGGTGTAATAAACAATCTAACCAAGGAGTTCAGTAGAGTAGTGCTGATCAGTCATCTTGAAAGTGTTAGGAATAGTTTCCAAGGCTATGTAGTTGAGGTTGTAAAGACAACGCCGTCACAGAGCACAATCAATACTCCAATGCAAGCCATAAGCGTATAATCAATTAATTGATTTCTTACATTCAAGTTATCGAAATAATTTGATACAACGACATCTTTCTTGATGATCCATCTGATCGTGCAATTACGAAAAGGACTTAAGTTAAAACGTAATAATTGGTAACGTAAACTTGATCAAACTTTACTATGACAACGGCACAATTGCGATAAAGGGTATGAACCATGTACCATTTGCTACCTTTGATCCTCGCACCAACACATTGAGAGCAATGGCATTGCATTACAAGGATATAGTCGAGTATCTAAAGTCTAGCGATATTGAATATGATGATCGTGTGCTGGACCTTATACCATCTCCACATCTAGAGGTAAGAGGCATAAAACTTCGAGATTACCAGCAGAAAGCACTAGATAATTGGACTGACGCAGGTATGAAAGGCTGTATCGTTCTTCCAACTGGTGCTGGCAAGACCATCGTAGGTGTAAAAGCCATAGAGAAGGTAAACATGTCATCACTTGTTGTAGTTCCAACGCTGGATTTGATGGATCAGTGGGTGTCAGTTCTGTCAAAAGCATTCGGTATTGAAATTGGAAAGCTCGGTGGAGGAGATGATGATATACAGGCGATCACGGTATCAACGTATGATTCTGCGTATATACGAGCTGCATCACTTGGGAACAAATTCGCGCTTGTTATCTTTGACGAAGTTCATCATTTAGCTGCGCCGGGATACAGATCTATTGCCGAACAGTTTGCGTCTCTATACAAACTTGGTTTGACTGCAACCATTGAGAGGGAAGATGATCTTCATAAAGACCTGCCGAAGTTGGTCGGCGGTGTAGTCTTTCAAGCAGCGCCTAGCAATCTGGCTGAGCAAAAGCATCTTGCTGGATATACAATAGAAAGAAGACAGGTTGAGTTACTGCCGGATGAAATGGTAGAATACAGAAAGAATTATGGAAGGTTCCAGTTTAGCATGAAGAAGTTAGGCTTTAGGTTGAACAGTCCTAATGCTTTCAGAAGGCTAATCATGATATCCAACAGAAGCAAGTTTGCCAGAGATGCCATTTTGGCTAGAAATAAGGCCATGGACATAGCATTGAACAGCAAGGCCAAGTTAGATGAGTTGAAGGAAATATTGGCAGATAATAAAAAAGTAAAAACTATAATTTTTACACAGCATAATAGCTTAGTATATGAAATAGCAAACAAATTTCTCATACCATTTATCACGTATAAGAGCAACAAAGACGAGAGGAAGGATGTTCTAAAGGGATTCAGGGACGGAAGGTACACTGCTATAGTAACATCGAAAGTATTGGACGAAGGTGTGGACGTACCTGACGCTGAACTTGGTGTAATAGTTAGCGGTACGGGAAGTAGTAGAGAGTTCATTCAAAGGTTAGGACGATTACTAAGACCAAAACGCGATAGTAGAGAAGCTAAACTGATAGAGATCGTGTCGTCTGAAACCAGAGAGGTAGGAACAAGCAGAAGGAGAAAGATGGCGTTGAAGAAGATGGATGAGCAAGAAAGAGCGATACGAGGTTAAAAGGAATTGCTTCCATTAAATTTACTTAGAGTTAGAACAAGAAAGGGAATAATATTTCCACAGTTTTGCTTGGATTCTAATTCTGATGAACAGGAACTCTCAACTAAAATAATTGAACAATTTGCAAATGCCCTGAAAAAGAAAGAGAAGAAAGGCTTACTGCAAAAAAGAGTAGAGATATTTGAAACCAATAATGATTACAAACTTGTAAGAGGGTTATTCACGCTCCTTGAGCGAAGGTGTGTATTCAAAAATACTAGCAGTGTTGATTCAGTATTTGTAAGAAGAGCATTGTTTGAGGAATCGTCAAAAAGAGGGTATGCGTTAACAGAGTTTGAAAGAAAAGAGATAATAAGTAGCGTAGCATCAACGACGAACATTTCCGTAGAAGAAATAGAAAATGCGATATGGAGTGATTTTGAAGAGAATATGGTACTTGAGCAATTCAATCCAATTACTGTCAAAGAACTTATTGCATGGTACAATCTTGCATTGATGCAGACGCTGTTGTTCAATTGTACTAGACTTGACTTTTATGTTAGTGGTGGTGCAAACTGGAAGCGTGTTCTTAGGGATGTGAAAAGGCTTGGCATGATGTACCATCTGGAATCAAGCGGTGACGAACTGTTATGCTCATTAGATGGTCCGTTGAGTCTCTTCAAAATGACAGATAGGTATGGTACATCGATAGCGAAACTGCTTCCATCCATAGTTGCTTCTGGTAAATGGCATGTTAAGGCATCGGTTGTCAGAAAAACCATGTCGGGAAAGAAGATATATGAATTCGAAATGTCTAATGAAAAAGCTCCGTCTCTCATGTATCCATATGTTGAGCAACTGGATGACAGGAGAAGTAATGTGCTTTATGACAGCAGCATAGAAGAAAAGTTTGCGAGTAAATTTGAGCAGTTTGCCAATGGATGGAAGATAACAAGAGAGCCAGATCCTCTAATAGCGGATGGGAAAGCGTTGATACCAGATTTTATGTTTGAAAAATATGATCGGCGTGTTTACCTAGAGATAGTAGGGTTCTGGACAAAAGAATATCTGGAAAGAAAAATACAGAAACTTATTTCGAGCAGTAAGACTGGTGAAAATAAAAGTATCGATATGCTCATAGCTGTAAACGAAGAACTTGCCTGTTCAAAATTGTCTTCATTGCCTAAAGAGAAGGTTATATTTTACAGGAATGAAGTGCCAATCAAACCAGTAGCTGATTACTTGAAGAAAATTGATTCACAGATGATTGAGCAATACAGCAATATAGAGATTGATATCGATGCAAGTAAAGAAGTCATTCCTGTACATGAGATTGCACAACAACATAGCATGCCTGAAGAATCAGCACTGAAAATACTCTCTAAAAACAATGATTACATCGTTGTAGGCAAGTTTTTGGTTTCAAAGATGAAGGCCCATAAGATGGAAAAATTACTGGAGGGTATAACAAAGTTTGTTGACGCGTGCTCAGTTCTTTCCCAACACGACATACCAGAGTTATGCCATGCCGAGCTGATATCTGTATTGGGTTATGATGTTGTATGGAATGACCTTGATGCTGGCAAAGCAACCATCACTAAGCATAAGAATAAAAACAAATAACCAGTAACAGTTCACAAAACTTATTACCGTTTGTTGTAACCAATATAGTATGAAGATTCTTAATGCAAGTCCAAATTTTGGTGTCCCTATGAATGAAGGTGAGTTACTGAACTTCTTATCAGTAAGTAAATTGAATCTCCAATTAGGTACAATAGATGAAAAGGGAGACCCAAACGTGCATCCTACGTGGTATTTCTTTGACAATAACAAGCTCTACGTTGAGACTAGTAAGAGTTCAAAGAAAGTGCAGAATATCAAAAGAAAAAATACGGTTTACTTTTGCGTAGATGATGAGACAGTTCCATACAAGGGAGTGCGTGGCAAGGGTGCAGTTAGAATTTCTGAAGATGTTAATAGCAACATACCACTAGCAGAGAAGATAATGATCAAGTACACAGGAAGTCTTGATAATCAGGTAGCAAAATTTCTGATGGACGCCGTGAAGGCTGGACAATCAGTAATACTAGAAATAATCCCAAGTTACTATTCAACGTGGGATTACAGCAAGAAGTTCTAGATTCATGCGTATTCAACACACTACTTCCTTCGTGTAGAGTGCAAGAATTTATGTCCTAAAAGCGTGCAACAGTTT
>CAYJTD010000060.1:0-8493 GCA_964372525.1 uncultured Nitrosopumilales archaeon
CTAGCAGGGATGGTTTGATTCATTGTTTGTAAAATTAACAGGATTATGAAATTCTACAATGCTTATATCTTGATCAAACAGATTTCATGTTGCATCATGTAGGATGCAATGCCGGGGTCGGATAGCTCGGAAGTCCGTCAGCCTCGAGATCTTACAGATACGGACAGGTTAGCTGATGTCCCTTCGGGACACGTGGGTTCAAATCCCACTCCCGGCGCTATCATTCCAGCTCAAGCTCTGTAGATTTTTATAGCAAAGTATAAAATTGAATCGCTATGGACACGATGTAAGTTGAAGGAAATTCTTGAACGATCAGTTTCGTATTACATGGAACGGGATGTTATACTCTTGGATAATACATCCACTATCGCACTTGCAAGCAGGATAATGAAGAGAAGGGAAGATGATAGCGTAGTTGTAGTCAAGGGGGGTAAGCCTATTGGTATTGTAACCGATCAGGACATCATCGACAACTTAGCTGAAAAGGGGCTAAACCCAGTTGGCTCAAGTTTGGAGATGATTATGGCTTCTCCACTTATTACAATTGAGCCAGATGCGAAACTCCGTGAAGCTTTGACCAAGATGCGAGAGTCGAAGGTCAGAAAACTGATTGTCATCGAGGATGGCATGGTGAAGGGAATTATAAGACAACCAACAATTGCCAATGCAATAAGAAATGCAATCATTACTAAACCTAGAGGGATGAGGCCCGGTCTGAAATCAGTTCTGGGTAACTTGGGCTTCGTACTACAGTTTGCAGGGATACTTATCATGGTTCCAGCATTAGTTTCAATGTTCCTAGGCGAAGCGGTAGTTGCAGCTAGCATATTTCTGATGAGTGTAGGATTGCTCGCAACTGGCTTCTTCTTGAATTCTTATGGAGAAAAGGCACCGTTGAATATAAGACAGGCATCTGTACTTGTGCTATCTAGCTTTCTGTTGCTAAGTCTGTTTGGTATGATACCATACATGTATCTGAATCCATACGATACGGCTTCTACATCACAGTTAATGGTAGACAGTTTCTTCTCCAGTACAGCAGGTTTTACCACTGGCGGAATTTCGCTGATCACAACACCTGAGGATCTGCCGCAGAGTTTCAGGTTTTACAGAGCCTTTACACAGTGGGTAGGCGGCATGAGTTTCATCTACCTAGTAATGACAGCATTCTATCCAGAGGGCAAATTGCGTGCTATGAGGGGTTTCATAACTGGTAAAACCTTGCATCTGAGAGAGCTTTTTCTAACAATTACTATGATATTCGGTATCTACGTAGCTGTAGTGAGTTCTCTTTTCTACCTTTTCGGGGCAGAAAATATTATTGATGATATATCGTTAGCATTAACTACAGTAGTAACCGGAGGGTTTCTGCCAAGCTCTACTATTCTTGAAGATATGCAATGGTACAAGGCGGTAGTTTTAATGGGCGGAATGATCCTTGGCGCGCTTCCATTTACATTTCACTACTCAATGATCAAACCCAGACTGAATCTCAATTTAACGAGGGAGGTGGCAGTATTTATGGCCGTGGTAGGATTTAGCGTAGCAGTATTTCCATTCGTTGCTGGAATTGATCCGTTAACGGGAATATTTTATGCTGTATCTGCAAGTACTACTGCAGGACTGCAACCAGGAAGTATAGCCGAATTTAATGATGGCGCCAAGACGTTTCTTATGCTACTGATGTTTATCGGTGGCTGTGGATTTTCTACAGCAGGCGGTATCAAGATCTTTAGGTTCATCAATCTGACTAGCCTTATCAAGCGAATACGATATGTAGAGACGCGCAGGCAGATGACCAAGAATGATGCCAAGGAACTTGCATCTATTGCAATCATATTATCACTATTTCCATTAATATCTGGTTTTACAGCACTTCACATAATGGGTCAGGGTTTCACTTTCACAGATGCTTATTTCGAATCTGTCGCTGCGTTAACAACTGGCGGCCTATCTGTTGGTGTAACAAGTCTTGATCTGGATGCTGCATCAAAGATTATTCTAGCATTAAACATGATATTGGGAAGGTTCGAGATAATAGCTATCATATACATAATTGTGCCAAGATTGATGCACTAACGGCTATGTTACGTTAATATAAATAAAACATGAAAATGATGCATGCAAAAGAGAGTGGTATTCAAGCGTGAAGTTGTGAATAGCATACTTACATTCTGCAAGATGCATCATCCGAATGAAGCCATACTTGTATTACGAGGAAACAACAAAAAGGATGCTATTATCATAGACAGTTTGATGATTCCGCCAATGGCTGAAGGCGGTCCTTACTACTCTGGGTTCCCTACACATATGCTTCCTGGTGATATGTCTATTATGGGAACAGCACATTCACATCCAAGTGGTAGTGCAGAACCATCGCTTACGGATCTTAATCACTTCACAGGTATAGTGGGTGTTATAGTGAGATATCCGTATGAAGAAAATGATTTAGTTGCTTACAATGCTGATGGAGAAAAATTGGAATTTGTAGTGCAAGATTAATTTTAACAATTTCAATTACTAAAAAGATTTAATAGGTTGTCTGGATAAATAATTCAAGAACTCGATGAATTACTATGGCAGAATAATAATGTGGTTGCTAGTTTCAATGGCAATCAGCATGGCACTGACATACTTCTTCGGTCTGTTTATAGGACTCGCTATGTCAGTAGGCATATTCATTCTACTGTCGATGTACTTGAGGAAGAGAACTTTGAGGGGTACTGTTAGTGGAGGTATGTTTGGCGGAGGAATAAATTATGTTTGCATAGCATGCGGACATAGGTTCAAGGGTGGTTCTTGTCCTAGATGCGGTTCAAAGATGCGAAGAGCAGAGTTTTAGGGTAGGATTTTATACGATATTAATGCGTGTATTCATATGACATTAGAAGAGCTGCGAACTAAAGCGTTATTCCAGAATACTATTGATGTATGGATAATGCATTGTCAGGAAACTGATGCTGAATGGTTCGATGTTGATGCTTACCGTGAATTCATAACCCATCTTTTAAAAAACAATGTCAAGATGCAGAAATTCCCTCTTTGCATAAAGGAGAGCGGTGGTATGTTTGAAAGGGGAAGGGATAAAACGCAACTTCTTGACAAACTTTCCCAATTCGACACGCCAGATGCTATGGCCTACACATTGAAGTTAGACGACAAAACTCTGTCTATTATAAGATCCTTCAAGCGTTAGATCTTTTTCATCTTTGGATTTACTATAGAGTCAAGTGCGGTACCGATTAATACGAATGCTAGACCCGTTACCGCGATCATAAGTCCTGGTGGCACTATCCACCACCAGATTCCCCTTCCTGCAGCTCCAAACACGTTTGCATCGCGTAAAATCTGACCCCATGTTGGCAAAGTTGGATCGCCCAATCCAAGAAAGCTTAACCCTGCTTCCGTGATGATTGCTGCCGGAACGGAGATTGCTATTACTGCAAATGCATATGGTAATAATTGAGGAAAAATATGTTTGAAAATTATTCTTGTGCTTGACTGTCCCATCAGCTGTGCGGCTTCTATATACTGCAGATTTTTGATCTGCAGGGCCATACTCCTAGCAATTTTTGCAATGGCAACCCATCCGAATATTATTAGATACCCAACTATGAGAAAGATGTTTTTACCTACAGTAACAGCCAGCAGGATAAGTATTGGCAACACAGGCAATGCGTATACAACATCGTTAGCTCTCATCATGGCTTCATCGGTTCCCCTGCCCTTGTAGCCAGAAATTATTCCGTAGATTAAACCTATTATGACAGAAATTGAGGAAACTGAGATGCCTATGAAAAGTGCTATAGGAGTACCCCACATAACACCTATTGCAAGATCTCTTCTCAACTCGTCTGTGCCAAGAAGACCATAAACTTTCCCTCCTAACAGGAGCTCACTGCCAGTAACCTGGTCCCTATCATCGAAGAAGAAGAACAAGGCAGTCATAGTATAGGTTCCTTTCAGCACTTTCGATTCATGCAGATCCGCAAACAGGGTTACTTGCGGCTCTGATTCATCGATCGCGTAGTCGTACATGTGTAAGGTATTCCTTACGCTGTTTTTGATGGCACCATCTGTTGAAAATATAGTTCCTGTATGTGTGTATGAACCACTTTGTGGTGTTGGCAGTGATGTTCGCAGCATTTCAATTTTGTTGCCATCCGGTCTCTCTAGAGAAAACTGTAGCAATGGTGGCGTGGTATGATACTGTACAACATAATTGAGCATGAAATCGTTAAGAAACGTATCATAGTCGTAATCGAAGACAAATCTATTCGATACCATTCGTATACCACATTCGTTCATTTCAATTACACTTGGATCTTTGATTATCTTATGTTCTGGTAATTTAGTTGCCATGAAATTGTTCATCCACGCAGGCATTGCGGCTTTTGGGTTGTTGGTCCATTGTGCTGGATTCTGCCACTGTTGAAATGTTTCAAGGGGTATGGTTGTAACTGCAACCGCAGATGTTACTGCTAACGCTGCAAGTATGATCAAACCAGCGATGCCAGTTTTGTATCGCCTAAACTCTTTCCAGATCTCTGAATAAGCCAGACTCATGAGACCTTCACCCTAGGATCGAATAGTCCGTAAAGCAGATCAGCAATGAAGATGCTTGCTAGAAATACCAGTGTTGTGACATATGTGAGGCCAACTATAACTGGGACATCGAATATGTTTATAGCATCGAAATAAAGTTTGCCCATCCCCGGCCAATCAAAGACAGCTTCGGTAATTATGGCTCCACCTATTGAAGCTGAAAGACCCAAAGCAATTGAAGTGATTATTGGAGGAGCTGCATTCTTCAACGCGTGTGAATATATGACCTTACGCTCGGGAATACCTTCTGCCCTCTTTACCATTATGTAATCCTCGTTAAGTATGCCGATTACAAAGTTACGTACAATGTATGCCCAGGCACCAAATCCTATTAGTACCAATGTGATTAACGGCAGTGTCATGTGATACAACAGTGACCATATGTATGTGGGATCGGTTACTGGGATCAATGGCGTAGCTCTGGCCGGAAATATTCTGTAAACAAATGCGAATGCAAATATCATAAGTAAACCTGTCCACCAAACAGGAAAGCTGCTACTTATTACAGCAAAACCAGACGTAAATCTGTCTACTATTGAACCTGCTTTACTTGCAGAGAAAGCACCTAGATACAAACCGATCAGTGTTACGATGGCTGTAGCAGTTGTGAAGAGCAGCACTGTCCTAGGTAGCCTCTCAACAATTATATCGCTAACTTGATTGGAACCAGTGTCGCTCTGCAGGAAAAATGACCTTCCCAGATCAAAACTTAGTATCTTTACCATTGTAAGCCCCAACCTTTTTGGAGAGTACCACGGTTCATCCAATCCTATCGCTTTGGATCTGACTTCAATCAGATTTTTCTTGTAGTTTTCCAGTTCTTTCGCGTCTTTGAAACTACTGATCAATGCCTTGTTATTCGCTATTTCTTCAGTGACACCCACTTCGATAGAACGTTTGAGAATATTATCCATTGTCGGTCCAACAAGAACGAGCGTAAGGAACACTACGAAGAACAACACTATAGCCATATTTGCAGAACGCTTGAGCAGGAATCTACCGAAACCCATCTATCCACCTATTAGACTATGTCTTTATTAATCGTAAACATTCAGCAAGTATTTGTGATGTGGTATCACTAATTTATGACTCAACAATAATTAAAGATTACACAGTCATCGAACTGATGCGTTCCCACTTGCTATCTTAATACCATCATTATTAAAGGCACTCCACTCATAGGGTGATTCCTTGTTGTCAACTATCATTAGAACTATAAGTGATTTTCCACTATCGATAGGTCTGTCAGCTGTTTGCACAATTACTGTACTTTGATCCACACGATCCCTATCCCAACCTCTTGCTTTTACAAATTTTATAGATCCATCAGTTATCTTTATCTCAACTCCAAATACAGGTTTTTCGTCATTGTTCTTAACCGCTAGAAGCGTAACTTTCTTCTTATGCTTTATAGCAATTGAAATATCACTTTGCTTTATAGGTTCACTAGGCTTCGCAGGTTCCTCGTCAACCAGCTGAGACGGCAATCCAATAATGCTAGTAGTATAGATGTCAGGTTTGAGTGCAGTGTTGCTAATTGCAAATAATTTCAACTGGTTAGGGCCATTTGATAACTTTGATGTGTCGCTCTTGGAGAGTGTTATCTGGAACTTCAGATCAGACGATGGGTTAGTAATTCCATTTACTACAATGTTGCCATCCCTGTTTTTCATGAAATAGTATAGCTTAACGTCGCTAGGGTCTGCTTTGGTCCGTATATCTCCTGTTATTATAGCAGTTGAACCCATGCTGATCGTTAATGGCGCACTTACGTTATTTACAGTAGCAATCTTCGCATCTTCAAATTGTTTCCACTTGCCTACCTCGTATGGATATGAATCGTCTCTGAATGCCTTAATAGTAATAGTTCTTGCCTCTGGGTTGTAGTTTTGCAGGAAGAAGGGGCCATTGCTTATTACGGCATGTTTCTTTTCGTTTATCCACTTTATACTGGCATCATACCTTGTCGCTGGATCACTTACGGAATCACTGAGTGCTTTTGGTATAAAATTATCACTTTTGAATTGCGTTAACGCTTTTTTCACTTTTTCAGCATTGCTTGCTATTATTAGTGATAGCCAATCTACATTCTTGGAATCAGCATCTGCTTTAGAAAATGCTCCATCACCATCCATAACAACCTTCTCCATCGCTGCCATTATCTCCCAAGGTATGGAACTCCAAGCACCTACATAGTCAGCTATCTCACCCTTATCGTAGTGCCAGTAATCGATGTATACCTCGACCTTATTATCGGACAGGAATTTTATGCCTTTGATTGTTTGCACGAGCTGCCCTATCTGTGAAGTGTACTCTGCATCGAATGTACGATCACCTTCCCCTTCATCTGTACCCCATTCAAATGTAAAATACATGGAATACAAAATATCATTTATATCCATTTCAATACCGTTGTGCCATTTGCTGTATGTAAGATTGTATGTGACTTTGCTTATCGCATTCACATCAGAACCAACGTCGACCCATTCTTCCTTGACAGGGTCCCATATCATTGCATCAGATGGAACGTTTAACTTTCCATCTGGTCCTGCTGTTGTCACTTCCCAAGGAGTTCTTATCGGTATGACATCTCCAGTATGAGGATTTCTGAACGAACCGGGGTCAGCTATACCCATCCATATTCTGCTTGCATAAACATCCCTGAAGCCACCTATAGGATTCCATGCACCCTGATAGATCTGCTTTACACCAATTTTGAGATCGTTTTTATCTTTAACAACACCATCAATGAGTGTAAACCTGCTTGTTACTCCAGCACTAAAATCATTTACAATTCCCTCCATCTTACTTGATGCTATGTAAGGGTCAATCAAGCTTGCAACAAATATCCTGACAGATTCATTAATACCACTTTTGATAGTGTCACGTAACAATTGATCACGTTCCCCTTGGCTTGTAAAATTGCCAGTCAGTATACGCTGTGTCATTTCATCAAGTTTTTCGTTCTCATAATTCCAAGAACCTGCGATCTGAAATCCAGGCATATTAGCGTACCAAGGAGCATACATCTGTGCCCCTATTACAGAATCATATCTAACAAAACCCGCTCTTCCTCCCCATCCTTCAGTATAAAGATGCCATCCCTGCTTCTGGGGATCCGAGCCATATACCACTGTAAATGCCTTGTTTAGATCTCCAAAATCCTTTGAAACGGTAAACCCTACCTTTTCCAGCTCTGAAGAGATCAGCTCGCCTATAGCGTTTCTTCTTGGGTCATCACTTCTTATCATGAATTTTACCTCCATAGGTTTGTCGTTAAAATACCACTTACCATCAGCTTTTTTAACCGCTCCACGTTCTTCCATTGCTTTGGTTATCATATTTTGTGCAAGCTGTGGATTATAGCTGAAACCAAATGATTCTACTGTATCTATTAAGACCAAGTAATCAGGATCGAACTGGCTGAATGCAGAGAACATAGGAGAACCGAAACCCTTCAGTATTTCCTCTACTATAAGTTGCCTATTTATCAGGTAATTCATAGCAAATCTAACTTCTTGAATCGAAAATGGGTTGAGCCCCTTAGGATCTGGTGCTGGATTCAGCAGTATGCTAAGGGACCCCCCTACTGACTCGTAAACTCGAACATTTGGGTCGTTCTTATTAGCTGACACAAGTTCTAAAGGCATCCTGAAGAAGTAAAGATCCAAATTACCTGCCTTCACTTCCTGTACAGCAACACTTTCATCTAGATAATGAATGAACTGAATCTCCTCAACATACGGACCCTTTGCTGCTTGGGCGTTTGTGTTTAATTGCAGAGGAGCTAATAGTGTAAATAGTAGCAGAGCAACCATAACGACTCTAATCATAACAAGATTCTACCGATGAAGAATTTAATATGTATTGTGATACTTTCTTACTTAT
>CAYJTD010000061.1:0-8055 GCA_964372525.1 uncultured Nitrosopumilales archaeon
AATCGTGGTCAGGCGAGTTAGAGGTCATAATGTAAAACCTGCTATGAAAACAGTGGAATTTGCTAATGTGGTAGACCCAAAGTCAAAGAAAATTACAAAGATGCAGATCAAGAGGGTTGCGCATAACCCTTCCAACAAGGACTATGAAAGAAGAGGTGTAATAACCAAGGGTGCTTTAATTGAGACAGAAGCTGGAACCGCCAGAGTGTTATCCAGACCAGGCCAGCACGGAGCTGTTAATGCTGTCCTTGTTAGTGAATCTCAATGAAAGATTACGAGCATCAGATCATTTGGTTAGACTATTTTAATAAACAATTGAGCAGAAGGAAGGGAAGGAAGGTCAATAAAGATAGAGCTGTGTTTGATCCCAAGATTGATGAGCTCGAACAGGCCGCAAAATCGTCTGGTTACAAGCCCAAAGAATCTAATACTGAGACAAATTTCCCAAGACGGGCTTATGTAAGATCTGGATACATAGTAATCGACAAGAAACATACCAAGTCAAAAGTAATTAACACCATTGGACAGAAGCTGGTGCAATTAAGGGAAAAGAAACCTGCAAAGTGATCATGAGCATAAGATAAAGAAAGATTGACAGCCAACTATGATAATAAGTAAAACGATCGTGATCTACTTGCAGGAGGTTGGGGAAGTCTTGCATATAGCAAAAAGTGGGAGAATAATTGTAAAACTTAGCCAGAAAGTAAATCCTGGTGACATATTTGTTGATGCAAAAGGGAGGAAGATCGCCAAGGTTGTTGAACTTATTGGCCCAGTAAAGGCACCATATGCATCCGCAATGTCCATGACAGATAGAGCAAAGAAGTATGTTGGTACCAAAGTGTATAGGGGAGGAAGAAGAAGATGAGCGAATCATTCTATACAAACAGTTGCCCGGAATGCAGTACAAACTTGATTGAAGATGCGGGTAAGGGGGAGTGCTTCTGTCCAGACTGCGGTTATGTTGTAGCCGATCAGATACAAAATCGGGGACCAGAATCTATATCATCTGATTTTGAGGACAGAATGAAGAATGCCAGAACGGGTAGCCCTATGAGCTATTCACTGCACGATCTTGGTCTTAGAACAGAAATTGCGTATTCATTTAAAGACTTTAGCGGCAAGCCATTAGATTCCTCCGTTGCAGAGCAGATGCATGGAGTAAGGAAATGGCATTCCAGAATAAGGGTTTCATCACCAAAAGAAAGGAGATTATCTAATGTGTTATCGAAAATAAACGAAACATGTGCATCGATGGGTCTGCCAAAACTTATAACAGAAACAGCATCGATGATCTACAGAAACTACGAAAGCCAAAGTGCTGCTAAAGGCAAATCTGTGGTATGCATGGCTGCAGCTACAGTGTATCTTGCATGTAAAAGATGTGGTGTGCTCAGATCGCTGGAAGAGATTGTTGCAGCTACAGGTGCGCAAAATGCAAATGATTCGTACTTGAAGTTAACGTCAAAGTACTACAGAATGCTGGTAATGGAGATTGGTGGCAACGTGCAGCAACAACTGTCAATAGATCACTACATTTCCAAACTCGCAAATATGGCAAAGATCGATGTGAAGGTCGAAAGACTTGCGGTGCAGATGGCACATGTAACAGAAGATCATGTGTTGGCAGACGGTAAAGCGCCAAACGGTCTCGCTGCTGCTTACCTCTACATAGCTTCTATACTGCTTGGAGTCAATGTGCTGCAAAGAGATGTTTCCAGTCTTTCCAACGTGACAGAAGTTACTATAAGAAACAGATGCAAGGACATACTTACAAACTACAAAATACGAGTTGCCCTGAAACCACAAGGAATAATCTCCAACTAATTTTTATTAAGCTTTATATTATATTTCTGAAGCTAGGCATTCATATGGTACAGCTAGAAATTAAAAATCTTCATGTCAGTATTGATACCAAGGAGATAATCAAGGGGCTCAACTTTAGCAGCAAGCAGGGTGAGGTGCATGCGATAATGGGCCCTAACGGTTCTGGTAAAAGCACCTTGGCCTATACGATGCTAGGACACCCAAAGTATACTGTTACAGACGGAGAGATTCTGATTAATGGAGAAAGTATGCTGGAGTTGTCAACAGATGAACGTGCAAAGAAAGGACTCTTTCTTGGATTTCAATATCCTACAGAAGTGGCCGGGGTAGGTTACAGCAACTTTTTGCGAAGTGCATACAATTCGTTGAGCAAGGCATTTGGTCAGGAAAATAGGGAAGTGTTCCTGACGGTTAGGGAATTTCATGATTACATAAAGAAGAACCTGGATCTTGTGGGTTTGGATAGCTCATTTCTGGCGCGATACCTTAACGAAGGATTCTCCGGTGGGGAAAAGAAGCGTTCAGAAGTTTTGCAGATGTTAGTGTTAAAACCAAAGTTTGCCATACTGGATGAGCCGGATTCTGGGTTAGATATAGATGCGGTTAAATCAGTTGCCGGTTCGATCAATCAATTGATAAATCCAGAAAGCGGTGTTATTGTTATAACGCACTATGCTAGGATTTTGCGTTACATGGACAAACTGGATTATGTGCATGTTATGTCTAAAGGTAAGATAGTCAAATCTGGTGGAAGGGAACTTGCTGAAATGCTTGAAGAGAAAGGTTACAGCTGGCTTGAAGATGAGCCGGAAGAGAAAAACTAGTACAATATATCTAAAGTCATTCATTTGTAGCAACAAGAACTGATATCTTCTTAATTTGTAAAACTGAAAACAATTATAATTTTAAATATGGATATAGCTGCAGCTACGATAATGTCTGATAATCAAAACGCTAAACGTAAATTTCTTAACTTTTCGTTCTTTAAAATTGATCCCAAATGGCGATGGATGAACGAGGAAACTAAACAGGGTTCTGCAAAGGAGTTTGTTTCGATCATAAATTCTGCAAATACGGTTGAATATAGATCGTATTCGACAGTGGGATTAAGGGAAGATGCTGACTTTTTGCTCTGGATGATCTCCGATGACCTAGATAGCACGCAGAATGTTATATCAAAACTCTACCTTACTGTGCTTGGCAAGTATATCGTACCAAGTTATAATTATCTGTCTGCAACAAGACCTTCAACATATGCGCCATCTGCCATACCTGCGTTTATGAAAGGAGAGAAACCGCTGAACTATCTGATAGTTTATCCATTCATAAAGAGCAGGGAGTGGTACCTGCTGCCATTTGAGGAACGCAAAAAGATGATGGATGAACATATTACGATAGGCAGAAAGTTTCCGCAGGTGAAGTTAAATACGACGTATTCATTCGGTCTAGATGATCAAGACTTTATGCTTGCATTTGAAACGGATGATCTGCCAGCATTTCAAGATCTTATAATGCAACTACGGGAAACGCAAGTTAGTAAATATATTGTAAAGGATACACCTATGCTAGTGTGCATTCGAAAAGAGTTGGAAGAGATAATCAGGAGTTTGGGTTGATTGACATGCAGACACTAAAAGAATGGAAGACCTTGAAGGAGTGGGCTGTTGTTGTTAAAGCAATGGAAGAGGGTGAACAATGCATATTATTCAGGAAAGGCGGTATACTGGATCCTGGTTTCTCTGTTGAAAGTCCTGAATTTTTGCTCTTCCCAACATTTGAGCACCAGACCAAAGAATATCTTAAGGATAATTACAAGAGCAAATTTGATGAGTTGCTTTCTAAAAGGGATGCAAAAAAGGTTACCATGACATCGGCTGCGAAAGTGGTTGAGGCACATGAAACTATGGATAAGGTACAATTGCATAAACTGAAGAAGTATCATGTTTACAATGATGGTTTCATTGATTATAGGATGCAGTGGAATCAGGATAAACCGATGAGCGTTTTGTTTGTGCGAACATATAACTTGGAAGAACCTCTTACGATAGATATTCTTCCAGAGTATGCTGGTTGCAGATCGTGGATAAAGGTAAATACATCTGCAAGTTTAGGTAAGCCAGTGTTAAACGATAAGGAATTTAAGGAACTTAAAGAAGAGATCGAGGAGGTGCTGTTGAAAGCATGAAGTATAGAAAGCTTGGAAAAAGCGGTATCAAGGTATCTGAGATAGGTTTTGGTGCATGGGTAATAGGATTAGACTGGTGGGGCAAGAAGATCGATGACGATGAAGGTATGAAGATGTTGAAGAAGGCCTATGATTTAGGGATCACTTTTTACGATACAGCCGATATTTACGGCAGAGGAAGGAGCGAGAAACTTATTGCAAAAGCATTCAAGGATGTTAGAAACGAAGTTGTGTTATCAACTAAATTTGGTTATGATATTTACAGCGGTGTTGAGCAGATAGGTCATAACGAATTACCGCAAAAGTTTACGCCAGATTTTACCAGGTACGCATTGGAACAGAGTTTGAACAGGCTGGAAACAGACCATATTGATCTCTATAGTTTGCATAACCCGAAGATGGAGCATATACAAAGTAGCGCTGTCTTCCAAACGCTAAATGAACTGATGCAGGAAGGGAAGATCAAACATTACGGAGCTGCGCTGGGACCTGCTATTGGCTGGAAGGAAGAGGGTATACTTGCAATGCAGAAGAGAAATGTAACTGCCCTGCAGACAGTTTACAACATTCTTGAGCAGGATCCTGCTAGGGACTTTTTCCCTGTTGCGAGAGAGATGGATGTTGGTGTAATGGTACGGGTTCCTGATGCTTCAGGTGTTTTAACAGGCAAAGTCAATACTGATACGGTCATAGAGAAGGATGATCATAGGAGCCACAGGAAACGTGAGTGGATTGCAGAGGCTATGAAGAAGGTAGAAAACCTGAAACCTTTTGCGGAATCGAAGGGATGGAATGTAGTTGAATTGGCTATCAAGTTCATACTTTCCGAAAGATCTATGTCTGTAGTGTTACCTACGGTTACGAGTGTGGAAGAAGTGGAGATGTTTGCAAATATTGCAGATGGTAACTATCTTAATGAAAGTGAGTTTGAACAGGTGAAAGAAATGTACAACAATAACTTTTATGTTCAGGTATCAAGTAAGTCAAGTTAAGAAACCAAGTCAGGTTTGCAAGTTTATCTGCTGATAGTTTTCTTCGAAATACTTTACTCTATCTTTCTTGAACTCTTTTGCGCTGAACAATATCCTATAATCAGTGATGTCGATGTGTTTTGACATCTCCTTGCCCATCTTCTCGCATGCTTCCTTGGTTCTAGCATGAACCATGCTGAAGACGTTATACTGCCAGTCCTGATAAACTGGTCTCTGATAGCAATGACTTACTTGTGGGAACTCTGCCAGTTTCATACCAATTTCATCTATTCTTTCTTCAGGAACTTTCCAAACTATCATGCCATTGGCAACAAAACCAGCATCTCTATGCCGTAGTATTGCTGCAAATCTACGCATGACTCCAATTCTTTCATACTCTTTAGCTTGTTCAAACAGTTTATCAACTGTTATTCCCAAACGTCTTGCTGGTTCTATGAACGGTTCGTTAATTATTTCAACGTCCTTCTGCAGCTCTCTTATGAAATCCTTATCACGTTCAGTCGGTTTGAAAGGAACCTTATCTACATTCTTTGGCTTATCCGTTGGTTGTGGACTATCTGGATCATCATTAAGCATGTCTAACCTTACGCCTATCTTGAAAAGCTTTAACGTTGGCAAAAGTCTGTGTTTTACAACTCCATCAAGTTTTGCAAACTTTTCCAGATCACGCTGTATGCTTCCATCTGGAGGGACGGCAATGGTAAACCAAAGATTGTATTCATGATTACGTTCGTAATTGTGACTCACGCCAGAGTGTTCGTTTACTTTGTTAGCTACCTCTTCAAGTTGTTCTGGCTTTATGCTCATTGCCACTAATGCGCTCTTGTAACCCAACCGCCTAGTATCGAATATTGCGTTGATCTGTCTTATTATGCCAGTTTCTTTGATCGCCTTTACCCTTTTCATTGCGTCCTCTTCGCTTATGTTCAATCGCTTGCCAATTTCTGCGAAAGGTCTGTGGGTTAGAGGAAAGTCCCACTGTACGAGGTTTAGAATTGCCTTGTCGGTATCATCGAACTCTGTCATCGTACATTGCATCTATATAATCAAGGTTAAAACTTTATCTGAATTATTCCAGAAATTGATTTTGATTTTAATGTAATCTATAAATACCTATAAGCACGCCGTAAATCTTCTCGGTGTGTAGCTTGATAGTAGACCTGAACCTTGCTGGGAAACTGGTCATAGTTATCGGCGGTGGTACGGAAGGCACCAGAAAAGTGAAATCGCTTTTAGGACAGAATTGCAAGGTCATAGTTGTAAGTAACAGGTTAAACAAGTTCCTGATTGATTTGGCTGAAAAAGGTAAGATAGATGTTGTGAAAACAAAACTAAATGATGCTGCGATACTTGACAGGTTTGAAAAGCCCTATCTTGTTCTTGCCTGTACCGACAACCGCTCATTAAATAGGGAGCTGGTGCAAAAGGCAAAGAAGATAGGCGCATTTGCCTATGCTGCCGATGATCCGGCAGTTAGCGATCTGACGTATTTGGCGATCATAAACATTGAAGATACTGTATTTATTGCGATCTCTACTAAAGGTAAGAGTCCGGCGATGGCCAGATTGCTACGAATAAAGGCAGAACGCGTGCTCAAGCGGCTGATCAAGGAGGAGGATGTTGATTATATAAAACTGGCAAACTTCGCAAGGGATGCTGCTAAAAGTACGCTAAAGGATTCGCGTGCTAGAAAGGAGTACCTTTACACAGTAATAAAAGATAAGAGGATCAAAAACCTTATCAAGAGCAAGAAGTTTGATGATGCTAAAAACACTGCTATGGAGATATTGGAGGCATGGCAATAACAAAGCAAGTTGATGTGATAAATGCAAGGATTACGTACAGGAAGGTTCCAATTCATATACTTGAGAAGTTTGTCTTCAAGGATCTAGAGTCTGCTTACAGATCGTTCAAGAAAGAAAAGTCCGTTAAGGAGTGTGTTATACTGCAGACATGTAACAGGGTAGAGATCTACGTTGCCACCGATAACCCAGATTATAAAAAACTTGTAGAGATATGGGCTAAAAGCACTGGTTTAAGCAGAGATACTTTCAAAGATTATTTGGAATTAAGCATTGGAAAAGATGTTGTACTTCATTTATTGAAACTAGCCTCCGGTTTAGATTCATTGGTAATAGGGGAGGATCAGATCCTTGGTCAGGTGAAGCGTGCGTTTGATTCTGCAAAGATGGGCAGACATGCTGGTTCGCAGCTTGGGCTTTTGTTCGATAATGCTGTAAAGGTTGGGAGCAAAGTTAGAACAAGCACGGGTATCAACAAAGGCACAGTATCGTATGGTTCTATGGCAGTA
Source organism: uncultured Nitrosopumilales archaeon (assembly GCA_964372525.1). GTDB lineage: Archaea > Thermoproteota > Nitrososphaeria > Nitrososphaerales > UBA213 > CAYJTD01. Next base: position 7,316 of record CAYJTD010000061.1, read on the forward strand.
AAACTTGCCGAAGAACATCTGAAAGGTTTGGAGGGAAAGAAAGTGATGATCATAGGTTCTGGAGAAGGTGCGATTCTGGTTGCAAAAGCATTGAAGAAACGTAAGATAGATTTTATGGTAACCAGCAGAACGTTAGAAAGAGCAAAATCATTTGCTGAAACTGCTGGAGGTAAATCAGTTGCATTTGAGGATGCGCTTGATATGTTGAACAAGATAGATGTCCTGTTTGTTGCAACTACTGCGCCATACTTTTTAGTTCCAATTGAAAGAGCGGAGTATGCAATGCGGGGTAGACGCAAGCCAATGGTCATGGTGGATCTGTCTAATCCAAGAACTGTTGAAGAGAAGGCTGCTACGCTGAAAGGTTTAAGGTTGATCAACATAGATGAGGTTTCAGCACTTGTTGAGAAGAACATGGATGTAAGAAAGAAGGAAGTGAAAAACACAGAAAGAATAATAGAGGATGGAGTATATGCAGTAGAAGCGAGGATGAAGAGGTTGGAAGTTGAACCTGCTGTAGATACGCTATTCAAGAAAGCTCACACAATACGGGAAAGAGAGTTGGGCAAAGCGTTGCAGATCCTTGGTGATCTTGATGAAGAACAGAAGAAAGTTGTTGAGCAACTGAGTCATGCCATTGTTGAAGGTATCATGGCAAACCCCATGGATACGTTGAGAAAGGCATCAGAGGATGGGGATAAAGAACTTATGAAGGCTGTTCTAAAGCTGTTCAAGTATGA
>CAYJTD010000062.1:0-7913 GCA_964372525.1 uncultured Nitrosopumilales archaeon
ATCCAAAACGCTCCGATCTGCCACAGATAGCTGTATCTGATAATAACGTGTATGTAGTATGGGCTGATTCTACCACAGGAAACTGGGATATATTCTTCAGAGCAAGCAACGATAACGGAGCTACCTTTGGCAATACAGTAAACCTAAGCAACACTGCTGGAGACTCAACCAATCCAAAACGCTCCGATCTGCCACAGATAGCTGTATCTGATAATAACGTGTATGTAGTATGGGCTGATTCTACCACAGGAAACTGGGATATATTCTTCAGAGCAAGCAACGATAACGGAGCTACCTTTGGCAATACAGTAAACCTAAGCAACAATGCCGGAGAGTCAGGTCGTCATCGTATAGCTGTATCTGATAATAACGTGTATGTAGTATGGCACTATAATGGTGACATATTTTTCAGAGCAAGCAACGATAACGGAGCTACCTTTGGCAGTGTTGTCAACCTAAGCAGCAATACAGTTGGCGTAAGCGAAAATACAGTTGATCCAAGCAACACTGCTGGAAACGAAACAAATCCAAAACGCTCCGATCTGCCACAGATAGCTGTATCTGATAATAACGTGTATGTTGTATGGGCTGATTATGTTCCCGGAGACTACGACATAGTATTCAGGGGAAGTAACGACAACGGAGCTACCTTTAGTGCTGCAGTTAATTTAGAAACCAGTTTTGGATTGGCAGACTTGCCACAAGTAGCTGTATCTAATAATAATGTGTATGTAATGTGGGATGATTATTCTCTGGCCGAAGGTTTGGTCATATTCTTCAGAGCAAGCAACGATAACGGAGCTACTTTTGGTACTGCAGTTAGCCTAATCAGAAATGTTGGATACTCTGCTTCTTCACCAGTGGTTGTATCTGGTAACAATGTGTATGTAGTATCAGCTGTAGGAAACATTGACATATTCTTCAGAGCAAGTAACGATAACGGAGCTACATTTAGCAGTGCGATCAGTCTAAGCGAAGGTACTGAAGCCTCGTCAGATCCACATATGGTCGTATCTGACAGTAATGTCTATGTAGTATGGGAGGATTACGCAACTGGAAACCCTGACATATTCTTCACGACTTTCATGCCCAGTACCGATATCCAAACTGAAGAAAAAATGGTATTGTTAACAGACAACGGCTCCATAAAGGTTGAAGTAACAATGGATCGGGATGCACTTGAAACAGAGCAACCAGTGAGATTTACATTGAGATTTCTTCATCCCATAACAGAACAACCACTTCAACATGTGAACTATTCGTTTACGATCATCGATGAAAAGGGAAATAATGTGGCAAGTAAATCAAACATACACGCACATACTGATATGGATACACAGTCAGTTACATTTTCAGAAATTGGTTCATTCACTTTGTCAATTGACGTAGCAGGTGTTGGTATTGACGAGCCATATGATTCAAGCTATAGTGGCGTAGCCAGTACCGCACTTACAGTAGTTCCGGAGTTTCCATTAGGGATCTTGGCGGTAATGGGAGTAGTATTAGGAACAGCGATAGCAATAACGCGATTCAGGAAACAGCTATAGCAACAATAATGTTCGGACAAGTTTAAGTTATAGGTTCGCTCATGAAAATTGACAAAAATTGGAGTGTGAAAATTGCAAAACTGCACTTTCAACAGAAAAATACGAGCGTGATATACATGGCACGAACCATACTTTCTGCAGTTTCGAATGTGCAGATGAGTTTGAACTCAGAACAACAGGTCACCTACACCATTAGCAAAAGATAACCCTATATTTGATGATCTTGCTGAGATTCGCTCTACAGGTCAAACAAGATCACAACTCTATATGAAATAACTACTTGTCATAAAGTGCAAATGTGCCTGTGTTGCTTGCTCCATTGACCTGCTTGTTTATCGCCTCTGCCATGAAATGGTTGCTAACATTAACTAGAACCTTCTCTACACCTTCAATCTTTCCAACATTGTCACGCACATCCTGTGCTATCTTGAAACCAAATACTGCTGGACAGAAAGGACTTGTTAGATGCAGATCGATTTTGATATTTCCATTCTCGATATCAACATTATCAACCAATTGTAGTTCCATTATAGACACATTGATTTCTGGGTCCACTATTGATGTTAGTGCGTCAAATATCTTCTTTCTTAGCTGTTGCAGATCTGTACTCATGATGAAGATAACGCTAGCGTCATATATATCCATTAATACTGTTACCCTGTTAAGGAACATTTAGACCATACAAATTAATGTTATAATGTCTTAAAGTGCAAAACCACATGTACTACAAAATTTAGAACCAATTTGATTTACAATACCACAATACGAACAAATCGGTTCTCCAACTTCGTTGGTTTTTACTTGTCTAACTGACTCTCCTACCATTGGCAATTGGGTCTTACTGGATTTCACAGATGAGAATAATTGGCTAATTACAGCCTTAGCAAGCCTAGCTAGCCTATGAGGATCACTAACTTGCATAAATGTAACAATTGGATTCCCATTTCTCACAAAAAAGACATCACCGGTAGTTCTACTATCGTGATTTGTAGTTTCACTTATACTAAAATTATTAGCGTATGGGGTAAAAGTTCCAAATCTATTTGACTCGGAGGCTGTTCTCTTATTCCTAACAATAACATCGTCTACAAGGCTTAATGGAATCCTTCCCGACTCATGTTTATCGAAATCGTAGTAAATTGCTCTAAAATTTGTAAGTGCTTCCATCCATCTAAGATGCTTATTAACAATTCCCTCGATCTTAGTATTTTCCCAAAGCAATTCTTCGCCGTCAGATAGAAATGGAGTTTTATAGTAAAGTTGTGTCGTCTTAGGCATGCCATCAAGGATATATTCCAACTCTACAGCGTCCCAATAGTTCTGTTCCATTGGTTTAAGCGTCTTAACGAGTATTGCTTCGATATGTTTGTCCTGCATGTTAAACGCGATAGTTTTTTTACTGCCTTGACTATCCTTGAACTCAATTTCTAGTAGCAGATCTTTTTTCTCAGGCATTGCATCAGTCTGCTCAGGTGTATTTACTTCTGTAATATCTTCTATGGGAATATACAATGATGCGCTAGCATCGTCTTTACTCTTAAATTCGAATCTATTCCCTACTTCGATCGGATGTATTACAAGTTTGTCTAATATTTTATTTGGTTGACCATCGATGTATCTGATTATGTTTATATCATATTCAAATCGTTTAACAAGTTTTTCATCGAATATGGGACGTTCATGCATCATTAGCACCAGATATTTGCAGTATATAGTCAAATATATAAATTAAAAATCAAACAGAAAAATATGTCTGGATATTGACACTTTTTATTGACTGGTTACGAATTATTTCTCAACCATACTCTTGAATTCATTATCCAGAGCATTGACATCCAATTCAATCATCACGAAGGGGGATTTATTAAAATCCACCCGCAGTGTAACAGCTATACCACAAATTTTTCTTAAAGGAGAAAAGTGCACTACCTCTTCAAGAGAGATGGTAACTAGCTCAGTGATCTTTCTGATTCTATTTCGAGAAGTATCATCGCAGAAACTAGCTAAATTGGCTAGATGTTTTAATAAATCAAGTGTTTTTTTACGAATTTCTGTATATTTTGGATTTTCTCGGTCATGATCCTTTTCGCTACCGTCCAACAGTACAATTAATTCCTTCGCGACTTCAGTTAGTTTGCCTCTTTCTTCCATTACCATATTCATCATTCCAAGTTTATGAATATGTGCCATGATCTATGTTTCATGTTAACTTTCTACTATATTAATCAGTCAAAAATTTTTATTGCTAATTTAGCAAGGTAAACTAGAAGAGAAAGATACGATAGGCTTATGGGAACATAAGAAGATTGGGTTCTGTGGCAATAACTGATTTAACAAACTCTTCTAAATCTTTTTATATAATTTCACCATAGTTTACGTCAATGCTATTTCTTGTTGTAGACAAGGTAAGACTACAACCAGTGCCTGACGAACAAGCGCTTTCGGCTTACAAAGCTGCTCAGCGTTTATTCAAGATGCTTAAGGATCTAGAAAAGGCTGGAAAGCTCAAGGCAAGGTATGCTTTTGCGGACATATCTGGCGGTATAATTATACTAGACGTTGAAAATCTTGAAGAACTTTATGGTACTTTAGCAAGCATGCCTACGAATCCATATGTTGACAGAGAAATACACCCATTAATTAGCATGGATATGATGGAAGAGGCTGTTGATATAGCCATGGAAAAGATGAAGGAAAGAGTGGAGAAACACTAATTGTTTTGTATGCCTGTTGCATCAGAATCATGGCAATGATACCCAAACTTAATATAATTATTTGACTAATTCGCAGTAAGACACTTGCAAAAAGCAGTTGGTGCTGGCATTGGAGGCGGTATTGCTGTTGTGGTAGTGGTTATTGTGGTTTTGCAGTATTATGCATTGACTAATTTACAGGAGTTACAATTTAGTCCTAGGAGTTTAGGTAATTTTGATAAAAATAATCTTAGCCTAGATGTGGAAATAGATGTATGTAATCCAACACAACTTCCTACTGGTTTCGATAAGATTGTGTTTAGACTTGACAACTTACATAACAACTTGCGCGACAAACCAGTAATGAAGGAATTTGCCAGAATGACACTTCAGGGCGATACTCTCATGCCCATGCAAGCTACTACACTGCGGGGAAAGATACAGATTAACACAGAGGCAATTCCATTGGAGAATTGGTGGAACGCCTACAAATCATTTACATCACTTAACCCTGATTCAATAAATTTGAATGTGACGTTAGAGGCCACAGCATTTGGATTTGTACCAGTCTCAGTAAATAAGGATTTTACTTATTATGAGTTTGTGGCACTACTGGTTGCACCGCGTGCTATGGAATTCTCTTGTGCATAAATGAAAAAAAGTAGCACTGGAAATAACATTTAGAGAATGACAGTTACAATTAATTACCATTTCTGAAAATAAATATTGATCTTCACGTTATTGGGTAAAGTTATATATTTAATGTAACGAAGTGGTATCAATTGAGTAAAGCCCTGATCAACGAAATAACAGTTGCTCTAAACAATATGAAAGAAACTGCAAAAGTAGATCAATCAATAGTGAACAACTTCGACATACTTTTCAATATGTTTGGAGAATCTCAAGAAAAATGGTTAACATCACGCGATACTAGAGTGAACATCTACTTCTATTATGCGGCAAAAAATGCTGGATTGGTTGTTTCTCGAATGAAAGAAAGGTTTCTTTCAAATGAAACTCCTGAAAATCCAAAAATTGTTGAAGAATCGCTTCAAGTAATGGGTCTGCTAGGAGAGATCCTTAATCTGACTCAAGACGAAAAACCAGATGAAGCTGCCACCAAAGTGGTTATGGAAAGAGTTAAGGAACTTAGAACATTCGCTATCAATACAAAACTTATGCAGGCTCAGGAGAAAGAATTAGAAGACGTAGACAAGCTGTTAAACTATCTGTCTAGACTAAGAAAATAACAACAGCATCAGGAAGTAATGTTATCTTTTGTATGAAGGACGTCTAGATGTTTGCGTACTTCGTCTTCTCTGAAGTTGGGTCTGAAACCTAGTATTCTCCTAACTATAATATCCAAATCCAGATCTTCCTCGCGACTTACATACAAAATTGATGATACAATCTCTAACTCCTCTTCAGTATATTTTGACAACCTGAAAAGAAATCGCAAAGTTTTATCAACCAACTTTTGCTCGTTAATAGAATCAAGGACGCTCTTCGCAAGAGATTTACCTTCGTCAGTTAAACTGTAACACCAGAAGCCCATTTCATTATCTGTTCCAACTAATACTGATTCTTCTATTTCATCAATTATACCTTCATCTCTCCAGGTGTCAAGTTGAGAATCAAGCCATTGGGAGTAAGGACCACGTGCAAAAAATTTATAGTCATTTAAAGCGTGCCAACCAGATTCATTCACAATATAGACCAACTTCTGGATCTGAGTTCTATCGGCTATCCTTGGTTGGCTGGAGAAAACTAGGAACAAAACAGCAAAACGACGCAAATCACCATATTCCATCTCCAATGAGCTCACCAAAGATTTCTTATTTTGACTTTTCCTGTTCAAGTTTCTCTATTTTTGCCTTTAATTCTTCATCGCTCATACCAGTGTAGTCTATGCCTAGTGATCTAGCAAGCTCCCTTAGTTTGTCCCTATCAACTTCACTTACATTATGACTAGTCTCTGGACTTTTCTTAACATTTCTCTCTACATATACCATGGCAACCAAATAAAGGGCAATCATTGGTCCTGCTACAAACCACATCGTGACTCCACTACCATCAGGCGTTATGACTGCACCAAACGCAGCAATTATGATTATGGCATATCTTATATTGGTTCTCCAGAAGTTGGGTTCAACCATTCCAGAGACGGTGACAGCCCACATTATTATTGGAAGTTGATATGAGAGACCAAATGCAATCAGAAACTGCATTACAAATGAAATGAACTCTGTTATGTTCAAAAATGTAGAAACGCCAATGGATTCTCCGAATTGGTATAAGAAATTAAGTATGTATGGTATAACAACAAAGTAGGAGAACAAGCATCCAGCTGCAAAGAGACCTATAGCAGGTAGAACGACCTTTTTTACCATTTTTCTCTCACGTGCACGAAGTCCTGGGAATATGAATGAAGTCAATTCCTTAACTATCACTGGCATACCAAAGATTACTCCCAGTAAAACTGCAACGTAAATTGCAGCAAAGAAAGCTTGTCCTGGAGCCAGTTGTACAAGGCTAACATTTGGTGGAAGCAAATCCCCCTTCATAACAGTCATTAATTGAATTGCTATATTGTTCAATGGGTCAGGGTATGGCAAAGGAATTTCGTAACCATTTACATCGTACGTCTTTATGCCTAAAGTTATACAAAGAGCTGTGATTATCCCTACGGCAATAGCTATTTTGACTACCCTTCCCCTGAGCTCCTGCAGATGCTCCATTAACGGCCTTTCTCTGTCCATTCCGCTCTTCAATTTATGTACCTCATCTATTTATTACATCTTGCGATGGACAAGGACATTGGACTAAGACTAATTTGCTTTTGGCCATCTCAAGTTTCTCAAACTAAAAATTCTTATTGTATTCCTTTTTGACAAGAATTGTTTGCTAACAGCTATTATTCTTGCTGGGGGAAGAAGCACGAGAATGGGGAGAAACAAGGCTCTTGTTCGGATAAAAGGCAAGGAGATGCTTGCATGGGTAGTTGAAGGCTTGAAGCCATTTGTCAATGAAATAATAGTTGTGGCAAAAGATGAATCCATCAAATCTTCATATCAAAAAATTGTACCTGAAGATGTGAAGATACTGACTGATGTTATTGCACTTGATGGACCATTGGTTGGAATGTATACTGCATTTCTTGAGGCCGCGTCGGAGTATGCTTATGTTCACCCCATAGATTCACCAGTAATAAATAATAGAATAATAGAATACTTGTTTGAAAAGGCAGATAGTTATGATGCTTCGATAGTAAGATGGGATGACGGTTCTATAGAACCCATGCATGCAGTGTACAAAATCAAAACCAGTCTTGCTGGCGCAAAATGGATACTAGATCATGGAGATAGTAGTGCTAAGGCATTAGCAAGTAAACTTCATGTAAATTACATCCCAGTTGATGATCTGCGCAAGTTTGATGACAAATTGGTGTCATTACTTAACGTTAATACACCACAGGACTTGGATAACATTGGGAGTTTCCTTGGTCCAAGACAGTAACAATTGTTCTGCAATTAATGATAACATTTCAGCAACATCGTTGATATTAGTAACAAAAATCACGCATAAATACGATTTTGTTTGAACCTATTACACACTGCAGAAAAATAGTCGGAACTTTTAAAAGTCCGGTAGTATCACACAGAATAGTGCCATA
>CAYJTD010000063.1:0-3749 GCA_964372525.1 uncultured Nitrosopumilales archaeon
TGATGGTTTGTTAAGCCCACCGCATTTGGTCCTGGTTACCGGAATGGTATTAAATGCACTCGCAGGCGTTGCTGGACTGGCAAGGATAACCAAGAGCGTAAGGATCACGAGTTTATTGCAAACGGCATCAATAATTTCCCTAACGGCACTATGGATGTCATCAATAGGGATGGTTATGTTATTTACATTGCCTTTTTCGGAAGGAGAACACTTTAACTTCAATCCAGAACCATTTATGGGAGCAACAACAGCTGTAGTTGCAATGCCGCTAATTGGTTCTATAATGATAATTCTTTCACGCAAAATACTGCCAATTAAATTTCCAGTCACAGTGCTAACCGCAATGTATGTTTTCATAAATGGAATGACTACGATTGTAGCGCATTATGGTATAGCGCCTGCGATGCCATACTACATACTTGTCATATTGCCTGCAATTGCAGTTGATTTTGTGTTACGAAGTAAACTTGCTGAAAAGATCAAGACGATTATAGCAGGTATGATCTTTGCCCCGTTCTTCTACATACTTTACTTTCCGCTCGCACCACATGCTTTTAGAGAAGCATTAAGCGTACCAGTAGATGTGCAAGTTACTACGATAAACCTCTTCTTAGCAACATACCAGACTGTTATTCTCTCGACTATTCTTCCTGCCATATTTTTAGGATTTGTAGGTAGTATCTTTGCTCGTGAAATTGCCCAGAAACTGGAAGGCGGCAGGTAAGTAGGTAATAACTAATCAAATCAAATCAACTTTGTTGCTTTTTCTCATTCTTATGAAAAAGCCAGTGAATAACGCATCCAACGTACCTATGTTTGGTACAGCCACATAAAGGACAGTGCTTCTCTTCTTTATGCATAGTGCATGATTATTATTTTATCTAATATCTAAAATCATCGATTACGTACAAAGTTACATATCAAATCCTGGACAGTTATTAGCGAATTCCCTTGTCAAGATGATTTTAGATATATTCTCTTGCGTCTCCGAATGTTCCGATAACCTCCGTCTACAAATAGGGTATCTTGCTTCGTTATTTGTCAATAAATAAGCTGAAATCTACAATTATAAAAAGAATCTGTTGTTAAGACCCCTTTGCAAAAGTTTATTTTGTTAGATAAACAATAGATCGCGAGATTTATGGCTGAGTTGCCGCCAATGAACGAGCTTATAGCTGTGTTGATAGCGTTCGCGTTTTTAGGTGGTATGGTTGTCTTTCTCATCAATAGAAGGCGGCCCAAACCACAAAAATACTAATTGTAAATGCTTCAATTTTGTATATGACCGACCAAAGGAATGTTTTTCAGGTAATTGTGTATAATAGCTATAATTATGCACACTCTGCGTGCCAACTTGGGCATCAACCTGATAATACTTCTTCTGGCATTGGGTGGTATTTACAACACTGTGATCGGTATACTAACTATATTTGAATACCTTCCAACAGAATTTGCTGGCATCGCATCAGTGGGCTCTTCCTTCACTCTTGGCATCGGTCTTTTCACCTTCGTGTTAGTATATGGTCTTGTTAAAAGGGAGGGATGGGCATTGCTTCTAAGCATAGCATTCATGTCTTTCGGTATAATCGCATCGATAATGAATATACTTTACACCAGAGCATTTGAAATACCGTCAACATTTGGCATAGCCGGTCTGATATTATTTTCTGCTGCAATTTACTATCTAACTAGACCGCATGTGCGTGCAGTCTTCCAGTAGCACAAACGATTTAACGCGTATGCGTGATATACTAATCATTGACACAAAAACATACCATGCATCAGGGTCACGAAGTAGCAACGAAGTTCTTCACAGGCACTTCTTCAAGCTACGATGCTGTTGTTAAGATAACAACGTTCGGTCAAGACGCGACATGGAAAAAAGCCATACTTGACTTGATCCCCACTGGTAATTATAAGGTACTTGATCTTGCGTGTGGAACTGGTATACTTTCATTTGCAATAGCAAGAAAGGTAAGTCATGTTGTTGGTGCTGATATTATGGAAAGCAGCATAAGAATTGCCAGAGAGAAGGCGTTAATGCATACCGTAAAAAATACGAATTTCTATGTTTCTGCTGCAGAGGCAATTCCGCAGGCAGAGAAAGAGTTTGATTTTATTACAGCCTCCTATCTTCCCAAGTATTGTGATATGGATCAAGTTGTTTCTGAGACCATTAGGGTGTTGAAGCCTGGAGGGACACTGATCATGCATGATTTCACTTATCCAACTAATGCCGTTATGAAAGGCCTATGGAATACATATTTCAAAATACTGCGTGTAGCTGGTATATTTTCACCAGCATGGAGACCGGTATTCAATGAGCTTGACAGTGTGATAAAACGTAGTGACTGGTTGAACGAACTTATGGTTGCAATGGAGAGGTATGGATTTAGCGGCATTCAACATAAGAGCCTCACACTTGGAACAGCTGCTATAGTATGGGGAAAATATGTATTATGAAAATTGCCGTATTATACTGTATGATTTCCGGACATAACTTCAGATCATGGTGTATCAATGGCAGTACGCATTTCTTGTGCACGGCTGTTAATTATTTCAAAAACTTCATTCATTTCCTCTTGCGTAACTTCTCTTTCGAGATTTAATGCGTAATACAGGCTGATAGCAGCGTTAATCTCTCCCCATATCCAACCAAAAATAAAATCTGATTTCATCTTTTACATTCAAAATTGCCTTTGCTTGATGAACGTGTTCCACGAATTCCGGGATCTTTGCAAACATTTTATCAATTATTTCTTCCAATGTTTTTCTGGTATTTTCGTCTAAGGCCATATCACGCAAACCAACTCCATGTTATTTAAAAGTAGTAAAGAAACTTTCTAGCAGCAATAGATTTATTGCATTACAGAGATAGAAGTGTATGCTACCAGAGAACGTAGAGTTAAGGGTATCATCAATAAACCTTGAACAAGATGTTAAAGCAATTCTCGATCTTATGAACGATCTGGAAAGTGTTGTTCATACAAACAATAAATTCATGCTTGATAGCAACGCAGTCTACGGCATGGGTTGGTACTTTTATGAATTATCCATGAATGCAGAGCTAGTGAAGAAACTGATCGATGTGTACGGTAAGGAGGTAATGAAGACGAAGGGCAAGAACGTGGAGCGCAAGTTTACTAACTGGTTTATGAAGAAGTTGAAGGAGCGTAACTGTGAGGCACAAATAAAATTAAAATCTGAAAGGAGTTCAGAGGGTTCTGGCCCTGGCTACTCAAGTAATTACATCTTCTGCAAAATATCTGTAACACCCTCTTTATGTGTAAGATATTGTAACTGCAAACCTAGTTCGTTCTTTGCCTTTGTGTTTTTGGCTCTTACAGAATAAGTAAGCAGTTTAACCATATCAGAACCGAGAACAGCTTTTGCAAGGAATGCTGGAACTTTACCAGGTCTCTTCATGCCCATGCGATCTGCAACGTAATACACAAATTCAGAAAATGTAACCGGTTCGTCGTCTGTTATTATATACGTGCTGTTCTCGGCATTTTTTTCTGCAATGAGCATTAACGCATTTGCAACATCATCCACATGAACAAAACTTCTGTAGTAATCACCCGAGCCAGGAATCTTGAAAGAACCATCTCTGATTTTGTTAACAACTATATTCACAAACCATCCTGAAGGTCCATAAACATCACCGAGAACTGCTACAGTAACTGGTAGCCCATTCTCATTGTTAGCCTTCCATAGCATCTGTTCAGCTTCATGCCTAGTCTTTGCAA
>CAYJTD010000063.1:3759-7860 GCA_964372525.1 uncultured Nitrosopumilales archaeon
CTTATCTGGGTTTTTTGGCATGGTTTCATCGATCCATTCACCTTTAGTATCTCCATACACACCTGTACCCTGCGCATAAACAAATAATTTTATATTATTTTTTATGCATGCATCAATCATGTTTTTCATTCCATCAACGTTAACTCTCTTCTGTAACTTCTTGTCCTTTTCCAATGGATTTATAGCTGCCAAATGGAATAGTGCATCAACATTGATATCATTCATGGATTGAAGCAGCGTATCTCTATCAGTTATATCGGCAATTATAGAATCAACATTATTTAGATGCGATCTTTTTTTATCATCTCTTATCAAACATGTTACCTCATGACCGTTGCTAGCAAAGCGATTTACTAGAGCAGTGCCTATGAAACCAGATGCGCCAGTTACTAGCACTTTCATTAGCATCGATATACCGTTAGGTGTATTATTAATGATTTAATTCGGTACTACACAACTTGGCTGATGTTCGATCATGTATCATCATCTTCTTCTTTGATAATACCTTACACGACATTAAATGTTGAGTTTTGATCTAACTAACCAACTTGGATCACAAGAAATAATACCCCTATGGCTAGTTGAAATGGCGAATGAAGTCGATTAATTTTGTTGTTGTGGGAGATTACAGCATTGTAGCAGAACTGGGAAAGAAAGGTACTGAAACAGACATAGTAATCTATGATAGAAAGACTACAGATACTATTTACAGTTGGACTGTGCCCGTAACCTTTCCAGACAAAATACAGTCGTTGCTGCAAACGGTAAATATGGCTGAGTATGCCATACTGAATGTTACTAAAGTAGACAAATATCTGGGTGAACAAATAATTGCACTTGATTCTGTTGAATTCAAAGACGGATTTATTCTTCATTCATATGATATAGACGAAGTTAAACTAAATGCGCTTGTTCAAGGCACTTCAATTTCTAATTTCAAATTTCTTGATAATATAGATCAGTTGAAACAAGCTTTGACCAAACTTGAACCTAAATCATGCATAGGTCCAGTCATTATACATGTGGATCATGCCTTTGACGTCAAAGGAGTTGGAACAGTAGTACTAGGTGTGGTAAGACAAGGAACTGTAAATGTGCATGATGAACTGACGCTCTTACCTAGCGGAAAAAATGTACTTGTAAAATCAATCCAGATGCATGATGACCCCGTAGAGAAGTCTGACAGCCCTGCAAGAGTAGGACTTGCAATCAAAGGAATTGTTGCTGAAGAGACCTCGAGAGGTGATGTGATTTGTTTACCAGACACTCTCAAGGTTTCATCAGAACCTATATCTGTAAAATTTACAAAAAGTATGTTTTTCAAAGGAGAACTTGCTGAAAATCAAACCTACATGATTTCTATTGGATTGCAGGTCAAACCAGCAAAAATAAAACAAACAGGTAATGTGTTGGAAATTACTGTGGAGAAACCTGTGGTGTATAGATCAGGCCAAACAGCCGTGCTGTTAAAACCAGATAACCAAGGAACAAGGATTGTAGGGAATGGTATAATACAATAAATAACGATGATATATTATTACTTATACTAATAAAACTATTCAAACACCAATACGTATTATTCTGTAAATGAGCGATGAGAAAGATAGGCTGAGAATAAATGAGTGGTTCGTGCCAAAGTTTGGTCCACTAAAGTTTAGACTTTTCATGGGATTGCTCTTTCTTCCATATACTGGCATGTGCGTCTCTTTTGCAGTAATTGGTTCTATGTTGGCTCCAACAATATTCTGGGATAGAGCAGGAGCTATTGCTCTGATCTATTTTTTAGCATTAGGTGTAGCTGCACATGCCCTAGATAGCATTGGATCTAAGAGAGCCAAACCGTGGGGCAGTTACTTTAGCAAAAAGCAGCTGTGGGTTCTGGCATTAAGTACGCTGATACCAGCATATGCAATAGGCATCTACTACATGATCTTGTATGTTCCATTATTATGGGCAGTTGCAATAGCGGAGGGTTTCTTTGTATTCGCATACAACATGGAGTGGTTCAATGGAAAGTTCCATACAGATGGCTTGTTTGTGTTTTCTTGGGGAGTTTTACCATTACTTGCTGGATATGTCATACAAACCAATACTGTATCATTAATAGTATTTGCAGTTGCTGCCATAACAGGTTTCGTCAGTTATATTGAAATAAAGACATCGAGACCATACAAGGAATTGAAGCGAGGTAATTATGATAAAATGTTGACCCAGGAGCAAGTAACAGCAAAAATTAACTATTATGAAAGAATTTTGAAAAGTTTGAGCATTGGAATTATTTCCATTGCGGTCATACTTCTTGCGTTGAGAGGCATCATGTTATGAAAGTAAGCATTGAAGGCGATTTCGGCAAAGAAATGTTGCTCCAGTTACAAGAACTTGAGAAGCAGTCGAACATTAAACTAACAGAATCACATAAAATACTGCTGGCAGAGATTGGAACGGTAGAACAAATATTGAGTATCTTGCTTGACTCACCTGTTACTGTTGAAGTGAAGAAACAGGTTGTGAATAATTACAAAATTGAACGGGAAGTAGTTTTACGAGCGAAGAATAATGATCTTATACACGCTACAACGGAGATAGATGTCAGGGCAATGCCCAGTGGGGTAGTTGCTGATATTAAGGAAGGAAAGTTAGGAATAGGCACCATAATTACAAAGCACAAATTGGAAACGTTTAGAAGGATAGTGGAAGTTGGATATGATTCAACTCGTAATATTGTGTATAGGGTTTATGAAATACTATATGGTGCAGAACCCAAATTCAGAATAAGAGAAGAATTCTACTTGGATAGGATAAGATAGAAAGAATTAATGAAAAAAGTTCTTATGCATTTGTTTGCCAATACATGATATGAATACCTTCAAGGTATACAAGGAAGGGGGCAGGATCTGGAAAGTTGAAATTATTGGTGATGGAGTAGATGAAAACGATCCGATTTTGAAAGCGTTGCTAAGCGTTGTAAGAGCGAAGGGAGACAAAGTTGTCTTTACAGAGCTGGAACAGGTAAAAGCAGAGTGAGTGATGCTCATGGATATAATGCAGTATTGGAAGAACATTAAACCGAAGATCGATAAAGAGATCGATGAACTGTTGCCTTCCTTTACGGAAAAGATGCCCCTAGAACATGTGCAGATACTGAAACAGAGTATTGAAGGCGGGAAGAGGGCAAGAGGCACGCTTACATGTCTAGTATGCGAGGCGTTAGGAGGTAATATGGACAACGCTATGTCAAGAGCTGTTGCGATAGAATACATCCACGCGGCCACTTTAATTCATGATGATTATGTTGATCTCGATACCGTCAGAAGGAGCAGACCAGCTACATGGACACTTGAAGGTTCAAGGAGGGCTGTTTTGTTTGGTGATCTTATCTTTTCATCGATGATAAACATGATGAGCAACATCAGTAGGGAAGATGTTAAAGCTGTAGCAGAAGCAATAGCAACCGTTGCCAGCGGCGCATTCCAAGAACCATTGAACCCCATGAGATTAATTAATGATATTACAACGGGAAGGTTTCCTTCAGGTCTGTACGATGTTATCATAAACCTCAAGACAGGAGCGCTCTTTGGTGCTGCTGCTAAACTAGGAGCTATAGCTGCAAACACAATGGATTTTGCGGATAAAAGTTACGAGTATGGCGCCAGATGTGGTGAAGCGTTCCAAATAGCAGATGACCTGCGGGAAGTGTTAAGGATAGTTGAAACGGGTAGCATAAGTGTGAATAAAATGGTTACACTTGCACCTGCGTGTCTTTACTTTTCGCAAGAATCAATGCGGGAAGTACTTGATATAATGTCTGGCAGAAATATGGATATTACAAAATTGATTAGTGAAAAATGGACTACAATGATAGAACGCATGGGAAATGAGATCGATGTGCGATTATTACTTGCGCTTAAGGAGATCGAGGATTTTCCTAGCAACGAACACAGCGAGGTGCTAAAGCAAACACCCAGACAGATGGTAAGGTTGATGTTAGAGCAACCTGCAATCAGTTGATTCGTATGAAGTTCGCTATAGTTGGTGCAGGTGTTGCAGGTAGCTTCATGGCTTCAATGCTTAGGCAAAAAGATCATAAGGTTGATGTGTTTG
>CAYJTD010000064.1:0-7800 GCA_964372525.1 uncultured Nitrosopumilales archaeon
TAACGATGCCAGAGGGCCTTTCAAAGGAGGTATAAGATATCATCCGGCTGTGACTTTGGATGAAGTAAAAGCATTAGCAACATGGATGACTTGGAAATGCGCAATTGCAGATATTCCATACGGGGGAGGCAAGGGTGGTATAGTTTGCGACCCCCATAAAATGTCTGTAGGTGAGATTGAAAGGATGACGAGAAGATATGCTTACGCTATTTCTGATATAATTGGTCCTTACGTTGATGTCCCTGCGCCAGATGTTTATACAACACCGAGAGAGATGGCGTGGATAATGGACACGTATAGTGCATTGAAGGGTCAAATCAGTCCTGGTGTAATTACTGGAAAGCCTATACCGATTGGCGGATCTGAAGGACGGGGCGAAGCAACTGGCAAGGGAGTTGCATTCTGCATAAGAGAGGGTGCAAAGATGGTTGGTATAAAACTAAAAGGTGCAGATGCAGTGGTACAAGGATTTGGAAATGCTGGAACCTTTGCAGCACAGTTCATGGAAGGCATGGGTGCTAATGTAATTGCTGTAAGCGATTCAAAAGGTGGTGTAGTTAACAAGAAGGGTCTTGGTGCTAACAAGCTTATCGAGTATAAAGCGAAGAACCGCAAGGTTGCTGGATTTCCTGGTAGCAAGCAGGTTACAAATGAAGAATTGCTGGAATTAGATTGTGATATACTAATACCAGCTGCATATGAAAATCAGATAACAAAGAAGAATGCACCTAACATAAAAGCAAAGTTAATTGCAGAAGCGGCAAATGGCCCAACTACTCCAGAAGCTGATGAAATACTGTTCAAGAAGAATAAGCTTGTAGTGCCAGATATACTTGCAAACTCTGGTGGCGTTACTGTAAGCTATTACGAATGGGTGCAGAATCTTTCTAGAGACTACTGGGATCATGATACTGTGATAAACAGACTGGAGAAGACTATGGTCAAAGCATTCAACGATGTCTATAAAACAGCAAAGGAGTATAAGGTCGATATGAGGAAGGGTAGCATGGTTCTTGCAGTAAGCAGGGTTGTTAACGCTGTAAAGGAAAGAGGAATCTGGCCTTAACCGTCATTATTATTTAGTAGGTTATGCTTTTATTATCACGACTTGTTAGGTTACCAGATTGGATGCGTTAAATAAAATCATATTATCATCAATATACGCGCACAAACTTGACGGTAGAGATGTAATCGGGAACGTAAAGGAACGAACTTCTGCAAGTGATGATTTATTGAATAAAAGAATAGACGAATTGGTTGCTTTAGGAATGGTAGAGAAGAACACAATGACTATAACAGAAATTGGTAGGGATGCATTGAAAGTGGTATTTGCAGGTGGTGTATTCGATATTATACATCCAGGACATATTCATACCCTTACGGCAGCAAAGGCGTTGGGCGACGTTCTTGTCGTAGTTATTGCTAGAAATGTTACTGCAGAGAAAAGCAAGGGTAAGGCTCCCATACATGACGAGAAACTAAGGCAAGAACTAGTATCCTCGCTAAAGTTTGTTGACGTAGCAATACTGGGTCATGAGGGAGACATATTCAAAACTGTAGAACTGGTTAAACCAGACGTTATAGCTTTAGGATATGATCAGGTACATCAGGAGAAGCACATAACAGAAGAATGTAGAAAACGTGGACTTGATGTGCAGGTTGTTAGACTGCAGTCGCCAGTACCGGATCTTAAGAGCTCATCAATCAAAAAAGATCTTGGTGAGTCGCTTTATAACATTTAACTATGTCTTTCCTGCTGGAATTTTAACTGTTACCTTTACCTTGTCACCATCGCCTATATTTGCAGAATCTTTTATTTTTACTGGTGCAATAACTTCTATAACACTATCATCATGGTGCGTTCTTTCAAGTATAAGCAACGCACCATCTACCTTGTTGTTTATACTTGCAGGATAGCACTTGACCCAACCATAGGTTCTTTTGCCATCATTGAAGCCATCGATGAAAATCGCAGGATACTTGTCAAGCACTCTCTTAGCATTAACATACACCTGTTCTGCAAGCTTTATGTTTAATGTTCCGGGGTATGGTTCGAAACCAAGTTTTTTCATAAATTGCTTTTTGTAACCTGTCATTGACATGTAATACGCACCCTCACCCATGCCAGAGATAGCCGTACCATTGAATTCCAGATGATCAGGAGCTGAATCCAGCGCAGACCTTAATGCTGTGAAAAGTTTTGACATCTGCTCATATCCCTTTTCTGTAACCTTTACACGGAATCCTTGACCCTTCCTTACCCTGTGCACATATCCATCATTCTCCAGATCAAGCAGGTGCTTAGACGCTGCCTGCTGCGATCTATGGATAGTTTTGCCTAACTCTTTCGTAGTTATCTCTACGTAGTTATGTCTGGCGCCTCTGATCAGCAGCTCAACCAACGTGAGTATGTGCTGCAGTTTTATCTCGGACATGGCCGACCTTAATTCAAACCAAGTTCATCAAATGTTCTTAGTGTCAAGTCATGAGCTTTCTTCAGATCCGTTATTCTGTGTCCCACTAGGAATTGAACTCCTGCCTTCGAGGCAGCATCGATGAGTCTTTGTGTTATTATTCCATCTAGCACAAGATACTTCACACCATCTCCATCCTGTAGTTTCTGCACAAGCTCGCTAACTGGTACCCTGAATAACTGGTTCATTGAATTGTCTAGCGCAATGGCTTCCAGCGTCTCGTTTATTTCTGTGAAAATGTCCCTAACCTTGCCAGTAAAGTTATCTGTATCGTCTTCAACCGGTTTTACAGTAGTTCTGGTTTGTTCTATCTTCACAGCGTCTTTCAATATGTCAACTATTTCCTGCGGTGTAAGTTCTTCAACCTCTCTGCCTGTAGGTGCTCTTAATACAGTATCTATCTTCACAGCGCCTTCTAACTCTTTAAGAATTAGATCACCCGCTCTATCTCCATCTAAGAACGCAATAACACGACGTTTTTCCTTGCATAGCTGTACTACCGGCTCTGCAATCCTAGCTCCTTCTATTCCAATAGAGTTGTCAAAACCAGCTCTTAGCAGGTTAATTACATCAGCTCTTCCTTCTACTAATATGATCCAATCAGATTCAAAGATGCCAGAGCCACACGCAAGTTGTTCTCTTCCAAACGTTGTTAGTTTTCCTGGCTTCGTTGCATCATAAACATCCTTAAGCATTTCCTCGCTTTCACTCATAGTCTTCGTAGCCCATTCTTGTACTATCTTCTTCGCTCTATCCACTATGACCTTCTTTTTCGTTTCGCGTATGTCCTCTATACCAGCAAGTAAGAACTTTGCTTGGAAAGGCCCTACCTTGTCTATGCTCTCTACTGCAGCGGCTATCAAAGCAGCCGTCGATATATCGGTGCTCATGGGTAGTACTGCGTCTCCGAGAGTCTTGTCAGCTTTGTTCTCCACGTTTACTTCGATCCTTCCTACCTTGGAGACCTTCTGCAGCTCGTTCAGGTTCATTTCTGGTCCCAACAGTCCTTCTGTTTGTCCGAATATTGCTCCGATTATGTCGGCCTTCTCGACTATTCCATCGACGTCAAATTTCAATTTAACATGATACTTTACAATTCCAGCATTAGGCAAATTTTAGCCACCTAAATTAAGTCGTGATTAAGGGGATTATGCCTAGATATAAGTGCTTTGAGTTCTCATGTATTGCAGAACATATAGATTCGAAATTGATTTGTTACGAATGGCATCAGGGTGTTATAGTATTTGCAGGCCACACCTGACAACAATGAATTCCTAACAGTTCGAACTAGCAATTTCCGTATTAATGATTGATTGATTATATCCACGATGCAAAGCGGCCCTTGTATATCTGGCTAACATCTGCAATGTATTTTGAATAAATTATAATTTCTTCTATATGCCTGATCTTTCCCTTCGTTATTTCTGCTAGGACCTTTTTGTAGAAAATATTGACATTCTTGCCCTTATACTGCAAAAGCATGAGGATCTTATGCGTAAGATACTTACCCTTCCGATCCATATCAAGCATTAATATGATCTTGCTTTTCCGCTCCAAATTGTCTACCAGTCTGTTTATGCCTCTGAAGTTGTTGAGAGTAACTACATTGCCTTTGAAACCTACAGATGTCAATGCGTTAACGTCTCTCTTTCCTTCAACCACCACAACGGCCCCATTGTCTGATTCTTCGTTCAGCATATCCACGAATTTCTGTAGCCTTTGCACTTCATCCTGATCTATACGTGCCATCAGACACTGTTACTCCGCATTAGTGCAATTTAACATTATCCTTGGTAAATAAGTTTGGAGTTAAATGATTATTCGTCACACATTTTTATCAAAAACTTATGGCAACTATGGACGCAGGTGCAATAATATCGCTAATACCAACATTACTAGGGCTATGGATCATAGTTACAATACCAGTTTACCTAGCAGCAAGGGTAGTTACAAGCGGCACTGCAAAATTTACACAAGCAATGGGCGCCACAATACTAGGACCTTTAGCATATCTAGCCGTTGTAATAGTATCAACAGCAATATTGGGCTCTATTGTAGGGGGTATAGCAACTTTACCAGCAATAATACTGGCGCTTATAGTCTGGCTCTGGGTTTACAAAGCCAGTTTTAAGACTGGCTGGTTAGCTACGATAGGAATAGCAGTACTTGCAATAATTGTGTTCATAGCAGCGAGTTTCATAGTTGTGTTTGCGATGGGAATATTGATGCCAGGTACCCCAGCACCTGTGTTACCTGCGCCTCTACAGCAGGTTTGAGGTACTACAACAGTTCAAATTTATTAAAACCTCTGTTCAAGTGGGTTGTGATGAAACACTTACTGGTTATACAGAATGCTCGCTGCGAGCATTTAGGAACTTTACAGTCAATGTTTGAAAGCGATGATTTTAAAATTGATAGTTTAATTGCTGTTGATGGCGACAACTTACCCAAACATGTAGATGGTTATGACGCATTGGTGATCTTGGGAGGTCCTGCAGGTGTATATGAGAATCACCAATATTTGAGGGATGAAGAGCAACTTATCAAAGATTCTATGTCAAAGAATATGCCAACACTTGGGATTTGTCTAGGTTCGCAATTAATTGCTAGTGCAGCTGGAGGTAGAGTGTGCAAAGGTCCAAGGAAGGAGATAGGCTGGTATACAGTTGAAATAACGAACTATGGTATGAACGACATATTCAAGGATTTGAAAAAGAATATCACAGTTTTCCAATGGCATGGCGATACGTATGATTTGCCAAATACCGCTGTTACATTGGCCAAGTCAGAACATTACCCAGTGCAGGCATTCAGGATGGGGAGTGCAGTAGGCATACAGTTCCATCTGGAAGTTTCGAAGGAGATGGTGATGGACTGGATAGAACAGTACAGATCAGAATTAGAATCTGTGCACAACTACATAAATGTAGACGCTATAATTGCAGGGTTGAATACTAACATTAATGCTTTAAATGAATATACTAGCATTCTATATAGGAACTTCACGAATTTGATTAAATAAATAAATTATCTGATTAAAGTTTATATAAAAACAAGCATGTGGTGTATAGCACAAGGGGCACTATGGTGGCTGTAGAACAGATATTCAAGAGTACCATGTCAGGTAAGGACAAGGTCATAACGGAAGAACAGGCAAAACAGATTCTTACCGAATATGGTGTAAAGGTTCCCGATTACGCTTTGGTTACTTCTGCTGATGAAGCCGTTGCTCAGGCAAAGAAGATAGGCTTTCCATTGGTCATGAAGATAGTCTCACCTGAGATTTTGCATAAGACAGATGTAGGAGGTGTGAAGGTTGGCGTTTCGTCAGAGCAGGAGGTTAAGGAAGTATTCAATGATATGCATGGCAGACTTTCTAGCAAGCACAATGTAAAAGGCGTTCTTCTCGAAAAGATGGTTCCTTCTGGCGTTGAATTGATAGTTGGATTGCAATATGATAATCAGTTCGGACCCATACTAATGGCTGGTTTAGGAGGTATCTTTACTGAAGTTTTCAAGGACGTATCTTTCAGAATACTTCCAATAACTAAAGAAGATGCCAAGTCTATGCTAAACGACCTGCAGGGCAAGAAGATACTTCATGGTTACAGGGGTGCTAAACCCATTAACATCGATATGCTAGCAGACGCACTTGTAAAGATCGGTAAACTGGGAACAGAAATGGCAGCATATTATGAAAGTGTTGACTTTAATCCAGTCGTTGTTTATCCAGATGATTATAGAGTGGTAGACGCGAAGATACTGTTGAGGGATAAGTCTTTACAGAATCCAATCTCTACAGCAGAAGCCAATTCTAACTTCATGGAGAAGTTCTTCTATCCAGATTCAACAGCATTGATAGGTGCATCGGCTACACCAGGAAAGATCGGTTATTCGATTCTTGACAGCCTTGTTAACCACGAGTTCAAGGGAGAAGTATACCCAGTCAATCCTAGCAGGGATGAAATACTGGGCAAGAAATGCTATAAATCTCTAGAGGATATCGGTAAAACCGTAGACCTTGTTGTTGTATGCGTCGATGTTTTGCAGACACCAGCTTTAATGGAGACATGTGCTAAATTAGGCATACATAATGTTTTGATCATATCTGGTGGCGGTAAAGAGTTAGGTGGCGAAAGAGCAGATGCTGAGAGGAAGATAAAGGAACTTTCTGATAAGCATCAGATACGGGTCATAGGACCCAATTGTATAGGCATGTTCAATGGAGAGAACAGGCTTGATGCTGCCTTCCAAGGTCATACCAGGATGTTAAGACCACCTAATGGACCGATAGCATTTCTCACTCAGAGTGGTACCATTGGTATCAGCTTCATGGAAACGGCAGAGACTTTTGGAATGAGTAAGATGATCAGCTATGGTAATAGATCTGATGTTGATGAAGCAGACATGATCTGGTACTTGGCACAGGATCCAAGTACAAAAGTAATTGGTTTATACGTTGAAGGTCTTGGCGATGGTAGGAAGTTCGTTAAAACTGCGAAACGAGTTATGGAAGAGAAGGGAAAACCCGTAGTAGTTCTGAAGAGTGGAAGGAGTGCTAGGGGTGCAAAGCAAGCCGCTTCACATACAGGCTCTCTTGGAGGAACGCATGCAGTCGTAAAGGGTGCCTTCGATCAACACAGCATAATTTCCGTCGACAGTTATTCTGAACTTGCAGGTGTTGTGAAAGCATTGGCATGGCAGCCGGTTGCAAAAGGCAATAGAGTAGCTCTAGTATCTAACGGTGCTGGTCCGATGATAGCTGCAATTGACCAGTTCGAGAAGTATGGATTAGAGGTTGCAAACATAGAGGAGAAGACTTTGAAGGAGATGAAGGAGCATTACCCACCTACATTCCCAACCGGGAACCCAATGGATGTAACAGGGTCTGCTGTTGCTGCAGACTACCAGTTTGCCATACAGAAGTTTATGGAAGACCCAAATGTTGACGTAATCATGCCTTGGTTTGTCTTCCAAGACGATCCTCTTGAAGAAAGCATAGTTGATGTATTGGCAGAATTCCAGAAACAGGGCAAGAAGCCTATATTGATTGGATGTATAGGTGGACCATTCACAGAGAAGATGGCAAAAGCCATAGAAGAAAAGAACATACCAGTGTATAATGAAGTGATACCATGGGTCGCAAGTGCAAGTGCACTTGTGAAATGGGGAAAGATTAAAGGCAATAAATAATCAACAAGTATCTCTCTATCGATTTAAACAGTTTTGGAATTGTGTAGCGCATACTTTTCTACAATAGATTTAAGTTGGTCCAATTCTGAAAGGCTTGCATGGGATCACAACAATACATACAGGTTGAGAAGAA
>CAYJTD010000065.1:0-7795 GCA_964372525.1 uncultured Nitrosopumilales archaeon
TTTTCCAATTTTCCAATTTTCCAATTTTCCAATTTTCCAATTTTCCAATTTTCCAATTTTCCACCACTTTATATTAGCGGTGATGCTATAGATCATTACAGTATGCTCCTGCCTATAGTGAATAGCATAATCTTATCACACTTGTGGATGGAAGAAAGAAAGGATATGCCAATACCATATATGTTGAAACAATTGATGTTGCATACGAGGCGAACAGATAGGCATAACCAGCAGAAGGTTTCGTTTTCGATTTTACGTTCAAAACCACAACTTTTGGCACTGCAACCGCAACCGCAACTTTTGAACCTAAAAACCCCAACTTTTGGCACTACAACCCCAACCCCAACCCCTATCATAACACAGGGGAGCTTTTCCGTACTCAATTCCGATCCTGCAGGTTTCCCTACATCTTTTGTATAGAATAAAGAAATTCAATATAATATGCATAAAGATACAGTTATTGCATCCAGACTGCGACAATATTTACACAGGTAAACCCCATTTTCACTTAGGAACAGGCACGCACTAAAGAAAAGATGACTTTAGGCACTATTACATTGCTCGATAAAGGATATATACGCTAAAACAGATACGTAGGAAAATGACTAACAGACGATACGTAGCATACGCACTAGTAGCAGTACTCGCAGCATCAATAATATCACTTGCACCAGGTATAGCTTACTCGCAGCAGGTAAGCAGGATGATCGTTAACGTAGACAAGACAAGTTACGGCGTAGGCGAAACCGTAATGGTAAGTGGAAAGGTTCCAACTGTATTGGAGGGAGAGACAGTAACTATACAGGTATTCAACCCAAGAGGTGTGATGTACACGATCGCACAGGTAACGCCAGGTGAAGACAGAACTTTCTCAACATCTGTAAAGATCGGCGGTAGCTTGGGAATTGCTGGCACATACATTGTAAAGGCAACTTATTTGGGACAGACAACACAAACAACATTTGACTTTACAGGCGGTCCAGGAGGATTGATGGTAAGCGGCATTAGAATCGATGCTTCACTAACAAATGGAAGCATCAGTAGGATTCAGGTAGATGAAGACTTTAACAGCCTGATCATAACCGTGCGAACCGGTGACAAAGATGGCACGCTGACAATAACACTGCCCAGGGAAGTGATAGATGCCAAACTCAATGGCGGCGACGATGAATTCATAGTGCTTGTAGATGGTGACGAAGAGGCATACGAGGAGACAAACACTACAGCAACTTCACGAACGCTTAAGATACCTGTACCTGCAGGAGCTTCAGAGATTGAGATAATCGGTACACAGGTGATTCCAGAATTCGGTATTATTGCAGCACTTGTATTGGCAATAGCAGTCGGTGCGATTATAGTCGTAAGCAGAAAGAACCAGATACTGAATATACTGCCTAGATAGATAGATAGATGAATAGTAGGTGGCACCAGCCACATTTTTCTTTATTTAATTCAATTCTGAACCAGTACTGCAAGTCAGGCACAATAAAAGATCATTTTTCATATTATTTGATAAAGGATTTTATACTCATACATAGAGCTGGATAATGAGCGATATGCGTTACGCAAAATATGTAATAGTAACAGTACTTTTAGCGTCTATAATATCCATTACACCTAACATTGCATTCTCAGAACATTTTAGTGTATTAAGTGTACAAACAGACAGATCAACTTACGGTGTAGGTGATACAGTAGTGATAAACGGAACTGTGACAAAGGTGGAAGAGGGAGCACCAGTAACTCTACAGGTATTCAACCCAAGGAATGTGATGTACACAATTGATCAGGCAATGCTTAACGAAGACAGAACTTTCTCAACATCAATAAAGATCGGCGGTAAATTAGGAATAAGTGGAACTTACACTGTCAAGGCAACCTATACAGGATTGAGTGCGCAGGATACATTCGAGTTCTCTACCACAACACCAGCGCCAATAAGAATAGGCGGTTTTGAAGTTAAAGCATCACTCTCAAATGGAAACGTAGATAAAATTGCAGTTGACCAGCCATTTCGAAGCTTGATCGTAAGAGTAAGCACTGACATGGGTGATGGCGCGCTGACAATAACACTGCCTAGAGATGTACTGGATGCTAAACTGGGCGACATGGATGACGAGTTTATAGTGCTGGTTGATAACGATGAAACTGAATTCAAGGAGACATCAACGACTGCAGCTTCACGAACACTTAGCATACCAGTGCCTGCTGGTACTTCAGAGATTGAGATAATCGGTACAAGTGTTATACCAGAATTCGGTATTATTGCAGCACTTGTATTGGCAATAGCAGTCGGTGCGATAATAGTCGTAAGCAGAAAGAACCAGATACTGAGCATACTGCCTAGATAGAAAGTTTAATACAAACAGATTTTTTATTTTATTTTATTTTTTGCTATTACAATTAATTTTGCTCAATCCACTTACAAACCGATCCATATTTGTGATTCACCTATCTTATCTTCCAACAGTGACGTTTATTTTATGCATAAAGTAGTTGTCTGTTGTGAAGGATGTACTAAGCCCTGAAGAATGGTATGATCTTAACCAATTTACGTTGGAATTAACCAATTCCAAAGCACCAGTACTGTCGCTTTACATACCATTCTATGAAATCGTTGACATACCAAAGGTCCTGAACGAAATAACAGGTGACGCATTAGTACATGTAAAGAAGACCGTTGCTGATAAAATCCATAAGATACGATGCAATTCTGGAACCCTATGCATTTTTGGATGGACTGACAACAGAAGTATTGTCAAACATGTGATAGTAACAAAGGAGATGCCTCCCTTTCATGTAATCCATAAGAATCCGTATTTGAAACCTCTAAAGGACATACTGGAGATTGGATATCAGATTATAGTAATCATTATGGATCATAGGCATGCAAGAATAGAGGTCTTCAATGGGAGTGAGTTAGTTGAGGAGATTAGTATAAGATCACATATCATGGGAAGACATAGCAAGGGTGGCTGGAGTCAGAAGAGGTTTCAGCAGAATAGAGAGCTTAAAATAAAATATTTCTTCCGGAGAGTCAGTCAGCTTTTGGAACGCTTTGATGACATTGATCTTGTTTTGCTTGGAGGTAACGGAGTAGCAAAGAAAAAGTTCGCGACAATACTGGATGAGCGTATGAAGCAGAAGACCCACGAGGTGGAAGGAATTTCATTCAAAACCTCAAAGAATAAGATCACTGAGCATGTGATCACTCTGCTCGATAAGGCAAGAAAGAAGACGGAACTTGGACTTCTAAAGAAGCTGACGGAACCTGCAAAAGAGGGCTTGGTAATTGCAGACAACAAACTCATAGAGCGTAAAATCAAGGAAGGAGCAGTTGATACTTTATTCCTAGCAGCAGACTACCATACTAGGTCTCCCAAGGAGAACTCTATATTCAGAAGAGTTATCAAAGCTGGGAAAAGAAATGGTACAATGATAGAGTTCATAACAGAACCAGACGCAAGAAAGAGGTTACATAAATTTGGAAATTTAGTTGCTCTGCTTAGATATAGGTAGATACTTGATTTCTCAAATAAACCTAATATCGCTTCACAATAGATGTAGTAATTTTGTTTGGCAAGCGGGCTCGGTGGGATTTGAACCCACGACCTACAGCTCCGGAGGCTGCCGCGCTATCCGTATTGCGTGTAACATTATTCTTATTCTTACTCTACGCTACGAGCCCTATCTCCAATAATACCAGCTAAATAAAATGCATGTTCTTGCAATGAAATTATTCTATTCATCCAATAACTCTTGTATCATACTGTCTAAAGATCCATTCTGGCCGAACGAAACATGCCGTAACACACCCTTCTTGTCTATCAGGATAGTAGAAGGGGTTCCGCGCAACGCATACTCTTCAAACGTCTCTGCTGCAAATTGTTTAGTTTTAAGATACGCCTTTACACGCTCAATCATATCCTCTTTCTGCATGGCATTGTATGATTTAAACTCAGGAAAGTTAGCCTCTATGAAATCTATCACTTTATCGTCAGTCCAGTTACCATCCTCTTTTCTTACCAAATCCATGGCTACGGGAAAAGGAATCTTATACGCAAGTTTATCGCCTTTAAGCGCACCGTATTGGGAAAGAGCATTATACGTTTCCCCAATAACTTTGCCAGTAGTTAGCAACAATTCAAGATTCTCTAATGTATTTTTATCATAATCCTCGAACGCAGTTGCCATACCAAGCACCCTAACACCATCATTGCGATACTTGTTATAGATCTCTATTGCCTCAGGGATTCCATACAGGAAGCAGCCAGGACAATTAACTTGGAAGACTTCCACCAGCACAACGTTATCTTTCTCTTTATCGATGTTTGTAGGCAAGCCCTGAACCCACTTGGAAACCTTCAGGTTAGGTGCCTTGCTACCAATTGTAACTACCATGAGGTAAGCATCTACGCAAATTAGTTAAAAATGTATCTTCACATTTTGCTGATCTACTTTTACTTTTACTTACCTTTTCATCTGTGCCAGTGATATCACATATCCATCCAGGTCCACTATAACTGCATGCCTTCCAAACTCTTCATCCTTCGGACCTTCAAGAAACTTTACTCCTTTACCTTTCAATTCATCACATAGGGAATCAATATTGTTTACCACAAACCCAATGGCAACACCAGTCTTTGGGTTCTTGTCAAGGTTTTGCCCTTCCGTTTGCGAATGCAATGCAAGCATAGTTTCACCATGGAGGAATTCAGTCCATACTTCTGATTCAGACTTCATAGGCAGCTGC
The DNA here is from genome assembly GCA_964372525.1 of uncultured Nitrosopumilales archaeon. Classification (GTDB taxonomy): domain Archaea; phylum Thermoproteota; class Nitrososphaeria; order Nitrososphaerales; family UBA213; genus CAYJTD01. The sequence continues at coordinate 4,754 of CAYJTD010000065.1, forward strand.
AAAATATCTTTGTAGAATTTTATCGATTCTTTCATATTGGATACAAACAGGATCACATAAGCTAATTTGTTTAGCATTGATTCAGCTCCACATGTGATCCTATTAAGGCTTCTTTAACATAAAGCTGGAAACAATTTAGAAACCAATGTCTCCAAGATCTCCAAAGTCACTGCCAGCACCTCCTCCCCCTCCTCCCATATCGGCACCTGCATCATAACCATCAGGCATGGTATCGCTCATAGCCATCCCCATCATGCTCAACATACTCATCCAGAACATCATGTCTATTATTCCTAGGAACATCATAGCTGGGATCCAGCTTCTATTCATGGCTACAGTTTCTTCAAACTGTTTCTTATCACCCTGCTTCGCAAGCATTACCATCTTCTGATACTTTTGTTCCAGTTCAAACTTTCTCTCATGCAGCTCCCGTCCGCCCTTTTCTGTCAAATTTAGTATCGTCTTGATACTTAGCAGCCCTTTCTTCTCCACCCTTTCCACCAGTCCTGCTATGATCAACCTTTCTATTACGGCAGCTACCTCGAATGGAGTCAAGCGAGTGAATTTAACAATTTTCTTCTCATCAGTCTTTCCATTTGCTATGGCGGTAAGAACCATAACGTCTTTGGGTTCCTCTTCCATAGGAAATATTTGTAAAAAGTAATTAATAGTCTTTATGCTAGATAGCATTAATTTAAAAAATTACTGTGGAGGTTTGGGACATCCTTCAATAGGCCAGATAAATACTTCCTTACCCGGAAGCTGCCACAGCTGATCAGGATAGAAATCTGTGCTGTCTATATGGCAGCGTTCACACATATTGACCTCCACTTTATCGGTAGGTTTTCCTATCAGTTGCAGAAATTCCTTCGCATATTCTACAGCCTTGGCATCGATCTCCTTCGCAATCTCAGCCGCGTTCCTCTTGTCTGTAGGAATAAAGACATCAAAGTGAATTCTGTGATCGTCTGCATATGTATTGTATACGACCACTTTCTTCGTACTTCCCTGATAGTTCTTTAACTCTCCAGTTTTCATTGCATTCTCAAAAGCAGATCTTGGGAAATTTAATGTTTCCTATTTGGCTAATGGTTTAAATCTATTCGAATAAGATTTCATTACATGGTATCGATAATGTGGCTCGCCCATGTTAATCCTGTAACGAAGGCACATGAAGAAATAATTAAAGAAAAGATGCAGGAAGGAAATGTATACGTCTTCCCGGTTATCTTCAGGAAGAAAGATGGCAGGGAAATCAACACGCAAAGCCTTCCCTTCAGTTTCGAAGTGAGAAAAGAAATGCTGCATACAATTTTCCAAGATAAGATTCATGTTCTTGACGCATACACTTTCCACGAACCGTACAAAGCATATGAAGGTAGGACCATAGCAGGCATTCCCATGGGATTTAGTACAAAAGCACAGGAACTCAGAGATAATATATTATCATGTGTACCTGAGCCAAGGAGATCTTACACAGGCAATTATAGTGAATACCTTCTCTTGAAGAAATTTGGTCTTAATCCAGAGCGTGGAAAAAGAAAGGCCATATCTGGTACTAACGTAAGAGAATTGATGTACAAAGAAGCTTTGAAACAAAATCCAGAAGAAGACTGGAGAAAACTTGTTCCACTAAGTGTTGTAGAGATTATCGAGAAGAATTGGGATGTTGTAAAGTATTTTGCCAATAAAGAAGATGGTACAATTAAAAAATTTGGTATGAAAATACCTGTAGATGGTTACGAATAAACTAAAGAAAGATCAATAAGAATCAAATTAGTTAGTGGACCGGGTGGTTTCCGTGCCGTTAGCAGTTCTATTTTTAGATTCCTGATATAGAAACTGCAAACTTAGCTATAAACTTTTCTAAAAATTAGAGCTATATTTGGTATCTTAGTTGTGGTATTAACCTAATTGAAATTATGAAAGATACAGCAATCACAAAAATAATCATAGCAAATAATGGAAATTCTGGAACTACAACATTAGTAAATTCAATAATCTTGGGTTCTTCGAAAGTATGATTTGGACCTAAGCTTGTTATCTCAACCGTTAGTCTATTTTGTGCTTCCTGTGTAAATTGGGCATACTGAGTGCTTGTACCATTAATTGCTATATTGTCATACGATGGTAACACATCAATAGGTCCAGCAAGAGTATCGAATTTCCTATCTCCATCAGTGTAGAAGAAATTGTATTTTACATATGGTAGAAGTTTGCCTGTCTTCGCATCCATGAACTTCAAATCAAACCTTGCAGAGGTTGGAACTTCAAATTGCTCAGGCCTTGATAATTCAACTATTATGGAACCATCGGCTGTGCTTAAGGTCATGGTAACAAACTTAATTCTTGGAGGGCTCATCTCCTCAAAAATCCAGTCGTCGTCTACAAGTTGCCAAGTTCTTGTATCATTATGGTTGTCAGTAAAGCTAGGAGTTCTGTACTCGTAGCTTACAAGATTGTTATCTTCTCCTATAAAGTATTCAAACATAACGGAAGAATTTTCTGTTCCAGAAGGAATCCACGGACCGACTTGTGGTGGTATACTATCTATCCCATACAAACATCGCTCCTGCGGTTTAAGCTCTAAATTCACAATAGAATGTATTACGCTACCATTAGTATTTGTGACATTATATCCCTTTATCGTTATCTCCTTGTTTGTAGTGTTGAAGAGCTCAATCCATTGGATCACTCCTCCTCCATAAACTTCCCTGCAATATCTATACTTACCAAACTCTGTAGGTGGACCCCAAAGCTCAACTTCAGTTATTATTACTGGAGCCTCATTCACTTCATAAACTTCCCATTCTTCTGAAAAGGCGGTAGGCAATACTATCAATGATAGTGAAAGGATAATAATCAGAATAATTGTCAAGTTGAACATGTAATTCATTGTGGAGGAGTTCTTAATTTGGTTTTTTGTGTTATGCAATTTTTTAGAAACCAAATATCTAGAAAGTTCAAAAATTTAGTGGACCGGGTGGGATTTGAACCCACGACCTCTCCCATGCCAAGGGAGCATCCTACCAGGCTAGACGA